>NZ_JAUBOQ010000007.1:157541-174731 GCF_036700325.1 Microcoleus sp. Z1_B2 | reverse complement strand
GTTCATCCTGAGCCAGGATCAAACTCTCCGTGTTGGATTGTTTTTTTTGGCTTAGGTCAAGTTCTTTCTACTCAGCACAAAGGCTGGCTTTTTTCCCTTGACTTTTTTCTCGTTGTTTGCGATATTGAGTATCAGCGATGCCTTTACTCTCAATCTTAATTTTTTGACGAGGTTAATATTGCTTTAAGCTTTCAAACTATTCTTTTTTCTAGGTTCAGTTTTTTACCTTTAGTTCGCGGTTGTTTGAACCGCTTCCCTTCTGGCGCTTTATTAATGTATCAACTCTCCCCAGAGTTGTCAAGCGTTTTGTGAAAATATTTTTGACTTTTTTTGGAAACTATACACACCAAGGGTTTGAGCTACTGATTTCCGATCCTGCCTCCGCTGGCTGACTCCTTTTTCCGGGAAGGGGTCTTTTTTTTGGGCAAGATTGGACTTTTGAGGGGAGTATCTACCGCGCATGGGTAGAATATCTCTACGTGTAGCTGTTTTATATATAGATGTTCGATCGCCCGCTTATGAAAAAACCTACAGCCCGCCCTAGTGGCTTATTCATTACCTGCGCTTCACTGCTGCTGGCTTCTTGCAGTCAGACGAACACTCCCCAAACCTCTACTACAGTATCTCCGGCGACTTCGCCATCTCCCGGTGCTTCCCCAGAGGGTTCGCCTGGGGGGAGTTCCAACACTATATCTATAGGTATTGGGGTGGCGCAAACTAGCAATGTGGCTTTACTGGGTCAGGAACAGGTGGCTGGCGCGAAAATTGCTGAGAAGTATTTCAACGATAAGGGCGGTGTGGATGGGACGCCGATTAGACTGGTGTTCCAAGATACCGGTGGAGACGAACAAGGGACGATCAATGCTTTCAATACTCTGATCAATCAGGATCAGGTGGTTGGTATTGTGGGCCCAACTCTGTCACAGCAAGCTTTTAGTGCCGCTCCGATCGCCGATCGAGCAAAAGTTCCCGTACTCGGCCCCTCCAACACGGCTAAAGGCATTCCCCAGATTGGCGATTATGTGGCCCGAGTCTCTGCGCCTGTGGCCGTGGTAGCACCAAATGCAGTTAAAGCCGCCCTCAAGCAAAATCCCAATATTAAGAAAGTAGCCGTGTTTTTTGCTCAGAATGATGCTTTTAGCAAATCTGAGACTGAAACTTTTCAGACAACGGTTAAAGATATGGGACTGGAATTGGCAACAGTCCAAAAATTCTTGACTACTGATACAGATTTCCAATCTCAAGCCACTAATGGGATAAATGTCAAGCCGGATTTAATCATTATTTCTGGGTTGGCCGCGGATGGAGGCAATTTAATTAAGCAATTGCGGGAGTTGGGTTACAAAGGCGTTATCATTGGGGGCAACGGTCTGAATACTTCTAATGTATTTCCTGTTTGCAAGGCTCTTTGCGATGGGGTTTTGATTGCCCAAGCCTACAGCCCGGAATATCAGAATGAGATTAATAAGGCTTTTCGTGATGCTTATCGCGCCCAATTCAAGAAAGAACCGCCTCAGTTTAGCGCTCAAGCTTTTACTGGTGTACAAGTTTTTGTTGAGTCATTAAAGGCAATTAATGCTAAGTCTAAGGTTAGCGAAAAGCCATTGGCAGAGTTGCGTACAAATTTGAATCAGCAGTTGTTGGGTGGCCAGTACGATACGCCTTTGGGGGAAATTTCTTTTACGCCTGAAGGTGAGATTAATCAGAAAGAGTTTTATGTGGCACAGATAAAAATGGATGCTGATGGAAATAATGGTAAGTTTGAATTTTTGAAATGAAGGCACTACACGGATTCTAACACGGATACACGGATGAGTTATTGAGTGTGAGTCTGAGGTCAACCCCGCTGCCCCTTTGGGGGGAAGTCAGAAATCAGAGTAAAAATTGTATGCTGTTTGTTTTTGAATGATTTAATGTTGATGCCGAATCTCTAACTGGTGATGGACTTAACTCTGTTTTTGCAACAATTTTTGAATGGTTTGTCGATCGGCAGCGTGTATGCTATTTTTGCCTTGGGATACACGCTGGTGTTTTCTATTCTGGGAATTATTAATTTTGCTCACGGTGCAGTATTTACTTTGGGTGCTTATTTCACCTATGCGCTGATGGGAGGTACTTTCGGTTTTAATGGGTTGTGGGCTAATGCTCGAATTCCCCTGCAGTTGCCTTTTGCTGTGGCGTTAATTTTGGGAAGTGTCATGGCTGGTTTGGTAGGAGTAATTGTTGAACGAATTGCTTTTTTACCTTTGCGCCGCCGACTCTCTGATCCTCTGCTGACGGTGGTTTCTAGTTTGGGTGTGGCAGTTGCGATCGCCAATCTTATCCAATATCTTGTAGGGGCGGAAATTTACACTTTTCCTGCTAACACTTACGGCTATTTGCCCGCTGCCATTAACTTTGGGACGGCGGATAAACCAATTCCGATTCGGACTGTTCAAATAGTAATTTTTGCGGTATCAGTTGCGATTGTGGCTGTCTTAACTTACTTAATAAATTTTACTAAATTTGGCAAAGCAATGCAGGCTGTGGCTGAAGATGCTACTACTTCTAGTCTGTTGGGTATTGATACTGATAGATACATTGTTTTGACGTTTTTTGTGAGCAGTTTTCTGGCTGGTTTGGCGGGAAGTTTGGTGGGTTCGAGTGTGAGTATTGCTGGGCCGTATTTTGGTATTGCTTTTGGTTTGAAGGGTTTGGCGGTGATTGTGCTGGGTGGGTTGGGGAGTATTCCTGGGGCAGTTTTGGGTGGGTTTATCATTGGTTTGGTGGAGGCTTTTGTGCCGGGAGATTTTTCGGCTTATAAGGATGCTGTTGCTTTTGCCATATTGTTTATTATGCTATTGGTTAGACCGCAGGGTTTGTTTGGTCGGCGTTTGATTCAAAAGGTGTAAAAGAGATAATTAGGTGATTAAAATTGGGGCGATGGTTCGACGCTTCGCACGCACCAACGGCCACGGGGGATTGCCCCCTAAAGAAACTAATTATATCGGAATGATTTAACCGCAGAGGACGCAGAGAACGCAGAGAAAGAGAAGAGAGAAATGAATTATTATGAGGGGACTGGATTTGAGATGAAGTTGGTATTTAAGTATTTTTATTATTTAAAATAAAATCATGGCTGCATTTTTTACTACTTACGGGTTTTTGATTGTCTCGATGTTGTTGGGTGCAATGTTGGGAATGTCGCTATATTTGCCTTTAATGACTGGACAGTTGTCTTTGGCTAGCCCTGGTTTTTATGCGTTGGGTGGGTATATTGCGGCGATTTTGTCTACGACGGTGTTTAAGCCGACAGGGGGTTTGTTTCCTCTACCATTGCTGTTGGTGGAGATGATAATTGCAGGGGTTGTTTCGGGGTTGCTGGGGATTTTGGTGGGAATTCCGGCGCTGCGGTTGAGTGGGATTTATTTGGCGATCGCAACTATTGCTTTTGTGGAAATTTTGCGGGTTTTATCGCTGAATCTGGATATCACTGGCGGGGCTGTGGGCATTTTTGGGATTCCGCAACCGTTTGGGACGCCGATCGAGTATTTGTGGATTGTACTACCTTTACTGTTGGTGAGTATGGCGATTGTCTATCGGCTGGAACGGATTCGGGTGGGGCGGGCTTTTGCGGCGATTCGGGCTGATGAGTTGGCGGCTGATGCGATCGGCATTAACCCAACTTTTTATAAGGTTTTGGCTTTCACGTTAGGTGCTGTTTTAGCTGGGGTTGTGGGTGCGGTTAGCGCTCATTTCCTCAATACTTGGAACGCCCGTCAAGGGACTTTTGATGCTAGTATTATTTACTTGACTTCCGTGTTGATTGGTGGTAGCAGAACGTTTCTGGGAGCAGTTTTGGGTGGGATGGTGTTTACTGCTTTACCGGAGGTTTTGAGGGGGATGGCGACTATTCAGGGATTGCCGGTTTGGTTGGCGCAATTTCTGCGGGATGGGCGGTTAATTATTTTTGGGTTGCTGATTGTGTTGGGGACGATTTTTTTTCCGCAAGGGTTGGTGACGCCGGAGTTGTTGAAGAGGTTTAAAAAGGGCGATCGGACTTCTTGACGCTACATTTTCCGTATCATATATCGTCGCTCAAAGCTGAAAAGGGGCAAAAAGACGGATGTTTATAAAATTTGGATGTAAGGAGGAAAAAAAACGGATAAAGATGGCAAAAGTCAGCTATACTAATTTTACTTAACTTACGGATCGAGAGCAACAAAAAAAACTTTTGAAATCATCCAAAAAATTAATTATGCTATAGCCTTTCTCAGGTAGATGAGGTACAAAATAACTAACTTAAACACACTGGAAAATATCAAATAAAATAGATAGATGACATCTAGTTCAATCGGTGAGTGTGCGCTCCTATAAGTGCTACAAACTAGACCGATGAAAGCGTGAGTATGGCGCAAAGCAATTCATGCCAGCGATCTAGGCGGTGCGGGCGAGCAGGTGTATGCTATAAAAAATTACGAAAAACATCCGATATCTATCAAAAATGAAATTTTATTCTGTATCTACTTGACAAAAGCCATAAATATCAACTTAAGTATCCCATAAACTGGCAAGAGAATTATTGCTAGTGCAAAGTACATCACTGGTAACACCAGACTCATCGTTATAAGCAAAGTAGGCACAAAATTACTCCATTTACCATTGCTAGGTGGCCATTTAAGGTGGAGAAAAAAGTGTGGATCGTACAAAATATAATATAACGAAACACATAACGCAACTATAGGGAGAATATTGTACGACCAAATTTCCTCAAACCTCTCTTCCAATCTATCTCTACCAATTTGTTCTATAGTACGGCTCGCCCGCATCTTGGCTACATCAGCCCTAACCTTTTCTGCCGTAGATTTCCAACCAGACGATCTAGCTTCGTAGCGGCATCTTTCACTACAAAAGTCTAGTTTTTCCTGGTGCATCATTCCATCTCCATAAGGGTTATAACTACGTCGGCACCATTTACACTGACAATTACTCATACGTTTTCCTCAACTGACTAACAACCGAACTATTAAGTAGTCGGACATAAATAAACAGTGTTGTGCAAAGAAAGACGAAGTTGAAGACTGAAGTGGCGATTGCCTATGATTAAAAGCAAACGCTAAAAAACAGATTCTCGTAAATTCAAGGAAAAATTAAGCTATAATTCTAAAGTTCTCAGTGCTTTCTTCTTACCTGTTAAATTTTTCCTGATACAAAACTGTTTATTTAAGTAAGACTACTTACCTGGTTTTTCGCTTTTTCCTATCATAAACCGATCGCTCAAAACTGCAAAGCGAAAAAAGACGGAAAAAGACGGGTCTTTCTAAAATCGCTATGCAAGGCGGATAAAGACGGATAAAGACGGATAAAGTCGGGTATACTAACTATAGTTCTCCGACCCCCCTACTGATGGACACTGCCCATATCTTGCAATTTGTAGATAAAGTGCTCAGTGCGAAGACAGGCAAACATCTAAATGACTTGCAGCGTAAAATTATCAAGGGAATACTCAATCGACAAAAGTATTCTGATATTGCAGATACTTACGGGTGTACGGCGGGTCATGCTAAGGATGTAGGTTACGAGCTTTTGCAAATGCTATCTAATGCTTTTGATGAACCAGTTGATAAAGGGAATCTGGAATCTGTTCTAGAACGGAAATTAAATCTGAATATAAATTTTGGCGATCGCAACACTACTAATTTTGGTGATAGCAATACAATTAATTATATCAATGGCTGCTCAGAACTACCCACTCCTACCCCAGATAAAAGTCAGCCTCCGACTCCCGACTACCAGGATGGCACGAATCAAGTTAAAATTGAAATGGTTGGTAAATTACGACAGTTGGGATTGAAGGATGAGCAAATTGCAGAGGTGCTAGGGTTGGCCTGGGAGGTGGTGAAGCAGATAGATTGATAATAGCTTTTAGTTGTTTAAAACACACATCCTCAGTCAGGAGGTATAAGTTTTATGTTTGCAGTTGTCACGCCAGAAAAAATTCATTTGCCCCCAGGAACACTTATAAAATTTCCCGCAAACTGGCAGGATTACCAATCACTTGTAGCACAATTGGGCGATCGTTCAATTCCGCGCATCAAATATCGACCAGGAGAGATTTTATTAATGTCCCCTTTACCAGTACACGGAAAACAATCTCATATTATTGCAATGGTGGCAATGGTTTTCCTAGATTACTTGGGGCGAGATTATGAAGCTTTTACACCAATTACGATGGATTTGCCGGAGGTAAGAGGAATTGAACCAGATTATTGTTTTTATATCGATAGTTGTGCGACAATTATTGGTAAAGATCGGATTGCTTGGGGTGTTGAACCGCCGCCGGATCTAGTAATCGAAGTAGACGTAACTAGCTACACGGATTTAGATGATTACTTGCCTTATCAAGTGCCTGAAGTGTGGCTGTTTAAGAAAAATAAGCTCAGAATTTACGACTTGCAAAACGATCGATATGTCGAAAATTCAGTTAGCCGTTATTTTCCCAATTTTAATGTATCAGAAATTGTCGAGGAATGCTGGCAAATGTCGCGCGATCGCCCTACAAGTACAGTCATTCGGGAGTTGCGGCAAAAAATTGAAAGGGAGAACGGTTGAATCATATCGTGTCCGGTGAATTGACCATAATTCCTGTAGGGGCAGGTTCACCAACAATAATCGCCTAAAACCCACAATTATCATAAACCTGCCCCCGCCCACCGACTACAAACAATTTTGATTGCGGGTAATTAAACAAACATGGTATTCTGCCAAATCTTAATACTTTTGTCACTACTGCCGCTAGCCATAAACTCTCCTTCTGGGCTAAAATTAACCGAATAGACAGAGTTATTGTGACCCGCAATATTACAAATTTCTTGACCGTCTTTCACTCGCCAAATTTTAATAGTTTGATTGCTGCTGCTAGCCAGAATCTCGCCATCGGGACTAAAAGCAATAGAATCAACATACCAAGAATGTCCTGTGATAGTTAAAACTTCTTGCCAATCTTTGACCCACCAAATTTTAATAGTATTGTCATGGCTACCGCTAGCCAAAAACTCTCCATTTGGACTAAAAGCTATGCAGCGAACGGAGTCTGTATGACCTGTAAGTGTGCGAATTAGCTTCCCATCTTTAACTCGCCAAATTTTGACGGTTCTGTCCCAACTGCAACTAGCAATAGTTTCGCCATCCGGGCTAAAAGCAACCAAATAAACTAAGTTGGTGTGACCCGCAAGGGTGCGAATTTCTTGCCCGTCTTTGACGCGCCAAATCTTGATTGTTTTGTCCCAACTGCTGCTAGCAATAATTTCGCCATCGGGACTGAAAGCTGCGCTGTAAACTGAGTTAGTGTGACCCACAAACGTGCGAATTTCTTGCCCATCTTTCATCCGCCAAAGTTTGACAGTTTTGTCGTGGCTGCTGCTGGCTAGCATCTTTCCGTCAGGGCTGAAAGCTACTGTATAAACTGAGTTAGCGTGTCCTGTGAGGGTGACAATTTCTTGCCCGTCTTCAACTCCCCACAGCTTGATTGTTTTGTCATCGCTGCCGCTGGCTACAACTTCTCCGTTGGGGCTGAAAGCCACAGAGTAAATTAAGTTTTTGTGGCCTGTTAGGGTGTGAATACATTGCCAGCTATAGGTTTGCTGTTGGGGCTGGGCGGGAGTTTTTCCTGGTTTAACTAACTTGGAACTTGTTTTAGGAATTGCTAGATCGATCGCAACTTGGGGATTAATTTCTTTTAATACTTCAACAGCCGTTTGATAGCGGCGGTTGGTAGCATTGGCAATCATTTTGTCTAAAATTTTTCCGAGTTGTTCACTCACGGGGTTGTTAGCCAAATACTGTCGCCATATCCAGGAATCTTCACCAGGATCAAACAGGTCAAAAGGGGAAACTTGAGTTAGCAAGTACAAACAAGTTACGCCTAAACTGTACAAATCGCTGGTAAAAAATGCTTTGCCTCTAGCTTGTTCGGGGGCGATGTATTCGGGGCTGCCGATGCTGGTTCCTGTTTTGAGTAATGCTGTACCTGTAGCAATTTTGGCAGCGCCAAAGTCTACTAAGACTAATTGTTTGTCGGCGCGGCGAATGATGTTTCCGGGTTTGATGTCTCGGTGAATAACGTTGTGGGAATGGATGAAGTGAAGGACGGGTAATAGGCTATTGAGTAAGTCTTGAATTTGATTTTCTGTAAATCTGCCTTCTGTTTCTACAATTTGTGCTAAATTTTGCCCGTCGATAAATTCTTGGACTACATATTGTCTGCTGTCTTGGATAGAATAGGCTAATAGTTCGGGAATTTGAGGGTGTTTTCCCAACTCGTCTAATCGCATTGCTTCTTGTTCAAAAAGTTCGGCGGCTTTTTTGCTGTTGCGATTGCTTGCTGATGGGATGAGTGGGGTTTCTGCAGGTAAAAATTGTTTGATGACGCAGCGAGGTTTTGAGGGTTTGTCTTCGTCAACGGCGAGGAATGTTCTACCAAAACCGCCTTGTCCGATCGCCTTTATCGCCCGGTAGCGATCGCGCAGCAGCAGTTTTGAACGGCAATGTTTGCATAATTTGACTGCGGGGGGATTTTGCGGCTTGGAACAGTTGGGGTTTAGGCAGTAACTCATTCGATTTTAGATTGCGGATTTTTGATTTTTGATTTTAACTTTTTGAATATTTCCACAGCGCAGTAGATATTATACCTCATTAGCTTTTTAGGAACGGGCTAGAAGCCCATTCCACAAGAAATTCACTCTTTGTGGAATGGGCTTCTAGCCCGTTAAGCGAGAATGGTGATCTGGGCGTGAGTTCCGGGGTATCTTACTATATATGCCAGTTGCGTCAGTTCTGTTTTAGAAGTTCCACATAACGGGATTATCGTCTAAATGATCGGTGACTGTTCGCCCGATCGCGTCAATTTCTTTTAATTCCTCTTCACTCAATTTTACCTCAGCAGCTTTAGCATTTTCGGCTGCTTGTTCCCCGTCGCGCGCGCCGACAATTGCATTTGTTTGTGGCTGGGAAATCAACCAAGCTAAAGCTAAGTTGCCCAAGCTTGTCTGGTGGCGATCGGCAATTGGCCTGAGTTGATTTAATGCTGTTTGCACTCGGTCGTAATTTTCTTTGATGAACAGCTTATTTTTGGCGCGGTGGTCGCCTTCTTCAAACTTGTGTTCGGGCCCGAATTTACCTGTCAATATTCCTTGAGCTAGAGATGAATAAGCAATAATTGAGATATGATTGTCAACACAATAGGACATAACATCTTTTTCTACCCAGCGCCAAAACAGAGAATAGGGCGGTTGCAGGCTGTCGATGCGTCCGTATTGGGCGGCTTCTTCTATTTGGGCACGGGAGAAGTTGGAAACGCCGATCGCCCGAATTTTCCCCTGTTCTTTTAACTTGTTCAGGGCGTCCATTGTTTCTGCAATTGGCACTAACTCGGAATTCCAACTGCCAGCGGGCCAGTGGATTTGGTAAAGGTCGATATAATCGGTGTTGAGGTTTTTTAGGGATCGATCGCACGCTTCGATTAACAAATCGGGTTTCAGGTGGTTGGCGAAAACTTTGCTAGCATAAACTACTTGCGATCGCACATCTGAAAGTGCTTGACCGATAATTTGTTCCGAATGCCCTTCTCCGTAAACCTCAGCCGTATCAAAGGTGGTAATACCTGCCTCAAAAGCCGCGCGCATTGCTTTGACAGTTTCAGCATCCTCAATTCCCACCCACATCCGCTTCCCAGCTTGCCAAGTCCCCATAATTATCGGGGTAATCTGAATTTGTGATGTCCCCAATTGTCGCTTTTGCATACCCTAAGTCCTCATTTATATTTTTAGTATTCACCCTCAAGCTCTCTAATCTTAACAGAAAACAGTTGGGTAGTCTCCACATTAATGCTATCGTTTTATTTTGCAATAAATAGCGATATACAAAGTTAAAAATTAAAAATGGGATAATCTCGCTTGTGCAGCTAAGGATCGCGAATTAAATAACTTACAATTTTAATTATTATTGTGGAAGTTATTTAATTCTCATTCCTAAGCTAGAAATTGGAATTAGGAGTCAGGATCCAGTAGGAAACAAGTCAGAATGAAGAAGGAAGAAACCAGAATAAGTGTTTTTACAAATATGAGATGCTCCCATTATAAGAGTCTAAACCTACCTTATAAAGCAATAATTTAATCCTCTAAAATCACTTCTGCATCTTGTGTTGCTTGAGAACTTTAGCGGGACTGATAAATGAAATACCCTGAGAAGATGAGGTACTAATCATGACAGCTTCAATGACAGGATCGTAAACCGTTTTTTCTGCAACCCACTCCACAATAAAGTTTGCACCTGAGCCTCCACTTGTATCATCTGCTGCAATAAAAAAGTCTGTGGAAGCAAGGGGCTTGAGTTCTACTGGACTCTTAATGTCGTGCCTAATCAATTTCCCATCGCTATCGTAGTAACGCACCGAAGTAATAATAATCGAATTTGTCAGATCCGTATTGCGGATACTGAGGGTGGCTGACAAATTCATGACTTGATCCTTGCTATTGTAGTGATAAATATGTGAGTAAATAGGGACATATACGGTTTGTCCCATCACAACTTTTGTTTTATCTAACGGGACTGCTTTCAGTGAAATTTCACGTTTTATATCGGGTTGTTGTCTTGGTGAGGTAGTTTGGTCCCAGCAAGAGCTCAGGACGATCGCCCCTAGCGCCCAACCAACCCAGAAATCATGTTTAAACTTCATCGGCATTCATCCAAATACACCACATACATTGCAGTTACGTCTAAAGCAGAGTGCACCTTCTCTCTCGTTTGAGGCGGCTTAGTGATAAGGTTTGAGCGGCAGTTCAACCTGGAAAGTTGAGCCTTTGCCCACTTCACTCGTCACCTGTATTTGTCCGCTGTGTGCCTTGACAATTTGTTCGACGATCGCCAACCCCAGCCCAAAGCCTCCACTATCCTGCGAGCGATCGGTGTCTACTCGATAGAAGCGATCGAAAATATAGGGTAAGTCCACTTCTGGAATACCGATTCCCGTATCGATGATCTGAATGACTGCCAAATGGGAATGAAGAACTAAGCGTATCTTTACAGTTCCGCCAACAGGAGTATATTTACAGGCATTGTAAAGCAAGTTTTCGACTACTTGCCGCAGCAAATCAGGATCGGCCAATAATTCAATCCGTTGTGCCGGTGATTCGCAGGTTAGTTTGATATTTTGGACTTCTGCAAGTGCGAGAAACTGGGTTGCTAAATTGCTCAGCAACTCGTTGAGATTGATTAACTTGAGCGATTCCGGCGCAAGTCGCCCCTGATGACGAGCCAACAGCAGTAAATTATTCACCAAGGCTCCCATGGATTTTGCGCTATCTACAATGTTTTCTAAGGGAGGATGGTAACGTGTATCATCAGCCGCGATCAGCAACCCAAGCTGGGCATTAGTGAGAATGGCAGACAGGGGCGATCGCAACTCGTGAGAGGCATCGGCTGTAAAGCGCTGAAGCTGCTGATAGGCTTGCCGAATCGGTTGCATGGCCAGCCCACTGAGAAACCAACCTGTGAGGGCAATTAAGCCCAGTGTCAGCGGGACAGCGAGAGTTAGCACAATCTGAAGCTCAGTGAGCCTGTTTTGAGTTTCTGTCAGGGGAGTTGCAACCTGAAGATAACCGAGTACCCCTGTTCTACCTTCAACGGGTAATGTCACCTGACGCAGCCAGATTCCTTTTCCCAAAAGTGGATCGGTCGATCGAACTGTGAGATAACCAAAAGGCGTATTTAACTGCTGGGGAGGAGAATTCCCAAAAAAACGAACTAACCGCCCTTGTGCGTTATACCAGCGCACGTAAATCAGATCTTCAGCAAGGGGATGGGAACCACTGCCTAACAAGGAAACATGATTCAGATCGACCTGGTTCTGGTTTTGGCGAACTTCATAATGTACGCTGGCAGCCATGACTCTAGTTTTGTCATACAGCAGTCGATCGAGCGCCTCTAGTTTATCTTTTACCTCAATCTGATAAATCGCCCCAGCAAACAGCACGAGAATGCTTCCCATTGAGAGGGTGAACCAACGAGCCAGATTGCGACGACTTTGATTAAACACGACTTGCCTTTACGATCTTTACTTGAGAGGGGAAGTGAGGCGATAACCCATACCGTAAATGCTCTCAATCCAGTCTGCCGATCCTACAGCCTGCAAGCGTTGGCGGAGTTTGCGAATTAGAACAGTGATCGCATTGCTCTCTGGTTCAGTCCCCCATTCCCACACACCTTGTTCAATCTGATTCCGAGTCAAAACTTGCCGGGGATGACGCATAAAATACTCCAACAACTGAAACTCGCGACTGGAGAGGGAAACGGTTGCACCTTGTCGCTCAACAGTAAGAGTATCGAGGTGGAGGTGCAGATCCTCAAGGCTGAGCGTATCTCCTTGCCAAAGGGGCGATCGCCGTCTTAAGGCCCGCACTCGTGCCATGAATTCAACCAAGTCGATCGGTTTCACCAGGTAATCATCTGCACCTGCGTCTAACCCGGTCACTTTTTCCGGCGTGGTGTCTCTTGCGGTGATCATCAAAATCGGCGCTGTTTTCCCTGCCGATCGATATTGACGACAGAGATTTACCCCACTGATATGTGGCAACATCCAGTCCAAAATCAACAAATCATATTCTTTTTCTGATAACAGCCACTGTGCCGTCTGTCCATCTTTTACCCCATCCACGCTATGTCCTGCTTGAGACAGCACTGTTTGAAGTGGCATCAGTTGCTTTGGGTCATCCTCCACAAGTAAGATTCTCATATTTTTCTTTAATTGGGCCTATCGAACTGAAACATTTGACGCATCGTCCTTGAGTAGGATTTCAGGAGACCGCTAACTCCACTAAAGTGCAAATATAGCAATCCTAAATCATTGGTGAATTTCTTACTCCCTCCCCTTGATAAGGGGAGGGTTGGGGTGGGGTAAAAAATTTATGTGGCAGGTTACTAAACGTTGGCTAAAAGCATCAGGCGCAGAGTTTTGGTTGCCATTGCCGTTTGTGGCGATCGCGTTTTGGGTTTGCTCTAGTTTCCTAATGGCTCAAGAATTACAACAACCCCAGATAGTAAAGAATAAACTTCAGGCAGATACCCAGCTTAAAGCAACGGTGTCTGTCAATATATTGCTGATCAACGCGGTGATTAACCGAAAACAAGGAACCACCCAGGTTGCGGTAGAAACAGCAGAACCCATTTTGAAGCGATTGGAATTAGAATTGCCAATGACTGACGCAACCCAGATAGAGGCAGCGATCGCGCAAGAACTCCAGTTATCACGTCAAAATGTTCGCCAGTTAGTCCGTTACGAAATTGTTGAATAAGTTTAGTGTTTCAATATTGCGATCGTATCCAGTAGACCTCTTGCAAAAATCCTTTTCATCAATTGATGGGACGGGCTATCCGGCCCATCCCACAAGAGTTATTTTTTTTTGTGGGACGGGCCGGATAGCCCGTCCTATTTATTTTTGCGATCGCATCCAGTCAAATAAGGTTGCCAAATCCATAGGTTTCCTGGCTGGGATCGAGCAATTCCTCAAGCACCAAGAAGCGTCCCATACTCTTGCCGCTTGAGGATTAATAACTACTGAGTAACGATTTCGTTAGTGATGGAAACATTCGCTGCAGTTTGCCGAGCAATTTGTTCTGCCAATGCTTTTTGTTCGGCCGTTTGAACGCGCCCTGTTAACACAATCGAATTATCCCGATCGTCTGCGTCCAAATCGAACGGCTTGAGGGTGGTATCGGAGTCCAAGGCATCTTCTACGCGATCGGCAATATCGTCAATGTCTTGATTTTGAGGCGTCTGTGCGGTCGTGGTTGCAGGCGCTGGAGTGGTTGGAACAGTCGTATTTCCAGTGGCAGTTGTGGGAGCAGAAGTAGATGGAACAGTTGTCTGTGGAGTATTGGGGGAGGTGCAAGCACCTAAACCCAAAATAGCAACAGTGCTGACGCTGATTCCTTGCACCAATAGCTTTAATAATTGCATATTCTTTGTTTGTTTGTTTTGTTTGTTGTGAAACGCAATTTTGCCGATAAACCTCAGCATGAAGTCTTTGAGGATTTGAACTCAATATAGCCTTTCGAGCTCTCCTATGAGGTACTCATGGGCATAGGCCTCCGTGGGCATAGGGCATACCTCACTTTTTTGAGAACTCGTATAAGTAAATGTACCATAGTTCATCCATCAAAAGTAATGCTTTTTACAACCCTTTTAATAAAAGGTAACAATAAATCAAATCGAGTGAACTAAGGTTGGCAAGTTTATAAGTTATCTTAATCGGTTCTCTGCCTAAGTATAGGGAGCAAATGTGATCCAAATGTGAGTAACAGAAATCAGTCGCTCACTTTTCCCTCACTTTCATCAATGACGCTAGAAACAAGACGAAATAACAGATAAGCAGTTGGCTTGACAAGAAACGTTATGACTGCAACCAATGTAGAAAAATTAGTAGAACACTCTTGGCATCACATTTCTGTCGAGAAAGTGGCTCGGATTTTAGAGACTGACCTGGAAATAGGTCTATCTTCCGACGTGTCAGCCGAACGGCGCGAAATCCTCGGCCCCAATCAACTAACGGCTCAGAAGCCGCAAAGTGCCTGGTTGCGATTTTTTCAGCAACTGAATCAGCCACTAATCTACATTTTGTTAGCTGCTGGGATAGTAACAGCATTTCTGAAAGAGTGGATTGATTCAGGGGTAATTTTGGGGGTTGCTCTGACGAACGCCACCATTGGTTTCGTTCAAGAGTCAAAGGCAGAGAATGCGATCGCCGCTTTAGCAAAATCTGTTGCAACTGAGGCAACCATTCTCCGCAACGGTCAAAAGCAAGTGGTTTCATCCAGTGAACTGGTTCCTGGCGATCTCGTCTTGCTGTCTTCTGGGGATAAAGTGTCTGCGGATCTGCGGCTGATCGAAGTCCGTGACTTACAGGTGGATGAGTCAGGATTAACGGGAGAATCTGTCCCGGTTCAGAAGCAATCCCAGGCGCTAGAGGCAGACACTGCACTGGCCGATCGCACGAACATGGCGTATACAGGAAGCCTGGTAACGTTTGGACAAGGACGCGGACTCGTCGTCAGCATTGGTGACATGACCGAGACGGGACACATTTCCCAACTCATGCAGCAAAGTACCACACTGGAAACCCCACTGAGTCGCAAAATTGACAAATTTAGCAAAACCTTGCTCTATGTCATTTTAGCTTTGGCTGCCTTCACCTTTGCAGCAGGCATTGCCCAGAGATTTTCTTGGGTTGAGGTGTTCAAGGCATCTGTGGCGCTTGCCGTCAGCGCAATTCCTGAAGGCTTACCCGCGATTTTAACGGTGACACTGGCGATCGGGGTTTCCCGGATGGCAAAGCAGCACGCCATTATTCGCAAACTTCCGGCAATTGAGACGCTGGGGAGCACCACCGTGATTTGTTCTGACAAAACCGGAACCTTGACTGAGAATCAAATGACTGTTCAAGAGATCGATGCCGGTGGAAAGCGATATCGGGTTAGCGGTGGAGGATATGCACCAGACGGGGAAATTTCTGTAAATGGACATTCCGTTGACTTAACCAATGCACCTGCCTTATATGAATGCCTGCAAGCAGGACTTTTGTGCAACGATTCGCATCTAGAAGTGCAAGATGGAAACTGGACTGTAGTCGGTAGTCCAACGGAAGGGGCGCTGGTTGCGGTAGCCCAAAAAGCGGGGTTAATTACTGAGAAACTGGAGGAATCGCTATCCAGGCTCGATACACTGCCGTTTGAATCTCAGTTTCAATACATGGCAACCTTACATGACGATCGTCCAGAACGGTTGATTTATGTCAAGGGTTCGATCGAGGCAATTCTCAAGCGGTGTCACCAGATGCTCGATGAAGAGGGAGAGGCGAGATCCCTCAACGCCGCGCCGATCGAGGAAACTGTGGACAGAATGGCGAAAAAAGGGTTACGAGTTCTGGCACTTGCCAAGAAAGTTGTACCCGCTTCTCAATCTTCAATTGACCATTCTGATATTGAGCAAGGGTTAACTTTTCTGGGGTTGCAAGGCATGATCGACCCGCCTCGCCCCGAAGCCATTCAAGCGATTCAAGCCTGTCGATCTGCAGGAATTCAGGTCAAGATGATTACGGGCGATCATGCCAAAACAGCAGCAGCGATCGCGCACCAAATGGGACTAAATCAAACCCAAGAGGCTCCCGTTTTTACCGGTCAAGAACTCGCTCAAATGAATCAGCAGCAATTCGCCAATGCTGTTGAACAAAGCTGCGTGTTTGCTCGTGTCGCACCAGAGCAAAAGCTCCGCATTGTCGAAGCACTTCAGTCTAAGGGCGAGATTGTGGCGATGACTGGAGATGGAGTTAACGATGCTCCCGCCCTGAAGCAAGCTGACATTGGGATAGCGATGGGTATTACAGGCACCGAAGTTACAAAAGAAGCAGCGGATATGCTGTTGACAAACGACAACTTTGCTTCGATCGAGAAAGCAGTTGAGGAAGGGCGCACGGTTTATAAGAATCTGCTGCGGGCGATCGCCTTCATCCTGCCCGTGAATGGTGGAGAATCCATGACCATCTTGATTGCCGTACTTCTGGCAACCCCGCTACCCATTTTGCCAGTACAAATTCTCTGGCTGAATATGGTCAGTTCAGTGGCGTTGAGCTTACCGTTGGCATTTGAGCCGCCCTCTCCCGATGTCATGCAACATCCACCTCGACCGGCAAATGAACCGCTGCTGTCTCGCAGGCTGACGGCTCGCATTCTGACAGTTTCAGTATTTAACTGGATTGCGATCTTTGGGATGTTTGAATGGATCGTCCAAACCACAGGTAATGAAGCTCTAGCCCGGACGATGGCAATTCAAGCATTGGTGGCGGCCGAAGCTTTTTACCTGTTAAGCATCAGTCGCTTCGTTCCGGCGATCGTCGCCAAACTACGCGGTAAAGATGAATCAGTTGGGTATGCTGTGGCGATCGGCATTGGGGCTATTTTCATTCTCCAATTCCTGTTTAGCCAATGGGGCATTATGAATCAGTTATTCAACACTGAAGCTTTGAACCCAATCCAAGGCTTAATTTGTATCGGATTCGGACTGCCAATGATTCCTTTGTCAGCTTTGCTAAAGCGTTTTGCACCTCTGAATTAATACTAAATCCTGGTTTGTCATTCTGTAGATCGATCGGCGGTTAAAAC
>NZ_JAUBOQ010000007.1:123435-157441 GCF_036700325.1 Microcoleus sp. Z1_B2 | reverse complement strand
CGCTTCTATACAAACACAGTCGGCCTGCGCCGACTAAAGAATAACAGAATCTCCAAACCCGGATTCGGTATAAGTAGATCGATCGGCGGTTAAAACCGCTTCTATACAAACACAGTCGGCCTGCGCCGACTAAAGAATAACAGAATCTCCAAACCCGGATTCGGTATAAGTAGTTTTTGTGATGCGGTCATTCAAAGCGGCTTTACACACTATTTACCAATTTTGTAGCGTTGAATATTGAATATTTATCATGACTTCCCAAAATCTCAAACGTGCTAGCGGCCTATTTACTAATCATCGAAATGTAAAGCAGGCGCTTGTTGAGCTAAAAAGCAGGGGCTTCCCCATGCACAAGATTTCAGTGATTGCTAAACCTTCTGACAATAATGATTTGGACTCTCTGGGGGTGCAGCAAATTGTAATCACAAGAGCAGCAGGCGCACAATTAGGCGCGATATACGGCAGCATACGACTAGGTGCACTAGCCTTAATTGTTGGACTCAGCAGCCTGCTAATTCCCGGTATTGGTCAGGCATTAGCGGTGGAAAGCCTTTTAGCAACTTTCGCTGGAAGTGGGATTGCTGCAACTGCTGGCGGTCTATATGGCGCACTTCAAGGATGGTTGGTGCCAGAAGAACAAGCAAGAATTTACAACGACAGATTTAACCAGGGAGATTATTTGATCGTCATGGAGGCAAGAGAAAATGAGATCGTGATTGCTGAACCTGTCCTTAAACGTTGGGAGATTCTGACGTGGCGTGTCTGTGATGCCACATAAATTCAAGGTAAGAAAGGACGATTACCTTCGAGGAATTTATTCCCGCGAATCAGAACGTCCAAAAATAGTCCTAATTTTGACT
Organism: Microcoleus sp. Z1_B2; assembly: GCF_036700325.1. Classification (NCBI taxonomy): domain Bacteria; kingdom Bacillati; phylum Cyanobacteriota; class Cyanophyceae; order Oscillatoriales; family Microcoleaceae; genus Microcoleus; species Microcoleus sp. Z1_B2. The sequence goes on along the minus strand of NZ_JAUBOQ010000007.1, from coordinate 156,581 downwards.
ATTGATGACTTTGGGCGATCGCTCTCCTATTCCTCACAGATGGCTCGACAACTTCCATTACTCGCCGATTCGACAACCGCGATCGGGTCTGCCATGCTTCAGAAGAGACTGTTCAAAAAAGAAAAGCCAGCACAATTAAGACGAATTAGCATTTTGTAAGGGTTGGGAAATTATCCAGAACTCTACCAAAAAAATTGCACTCTAAAAACGCCCCTAGCGCCCAACCAACCCAGACATCCTGTTTCAGCTTCATCGGCATTCATCCAAATACACCACATAAATTGCAGTTCCGCCTACAGCATAGTGAACCGTTTCCTGTAGACTAAAACCGTAGTTAATCTGTCAATTTCTGTGAGGAAAACGAATTTATGACAGGAATATCGGCGATCGAGTCGATTGTAGCGCAAGCACCTCCCTTGGGCAGCGATCCTGCTACAAATAGCCAAACTGCAGGAGTTATTTCTGAATTGGTCATCATCTTGATCATTCTGCTGCTGATTGCAACTGTTGTGGCACTCGTAACCCAACGGTTGCGAATTCCCTATGTGACGGGCTTAGTGTTAGCAGGCTTGCCCATTACGGAGGTATTGTCGCGTCGAATAGGTTTAGACCCATCTTTAGTATTAAATCTTTTTCTACCAATTCTGATTTTTGAAGCAGCTATCAATACGGATATCAGCCGTCTCCGCAGCACGTTTAAGCCGATCGCCCTGCTGGCGGGCCCAGGCTCGATCTTTTCCTCAGCAATTATCGCTATTCTGGTTAAATTTGGGCTAGGACTAGACTGGATTCCGGCGTTGCTGATCGGAGTCATTCTGGCAAACACTGATACAGTCTCAATGATCGCGGTTTTTAAAGAGATTCGTGTGCCTTCCCGGCTATCCACCATCGTGGAAGGAGAAACCCTGTTCAATGATGCGGCTGCCCTGGTTTCATTCAATTTGATTCTAGTCGTTTATGCTACAGGTTCTCTTACCGTCGTAGGAGGACTTAAGGAACTGCTCGTGGTTGCCTTGGGTGGGGGACTCGTGGGTGTCATCTTAGGTTACTTGAGTCTGCCGATATTTGTTCGATTAAATGACCCGTTGAGTAGTCTCTTGCTGACTGTTGCGCTGGCGTTAGGAACATTCCAAATCGGGCAATTTTTGGGGGTATCCGGTGCGGTGGCGGTGGTGATCGCCGGACTTATTTTTGGCAATCTGGGGCTTTCTCGCACTACATCAGCCTCGGATCGAATTACGCTACTGAGCTTCTGGGAGTACGCTGGTTTTGGGGTCAATACATTTATTTTTCTGCTGATCGGCATTGAGATTAACCCGCTGACACTGTGGAGAATTTTGCCATCCATTCTGTTCGTTATTTTGGCGTATCAACTGGCACGGATTCTCTCGGTTTATCTGTTGTTAGCGGCGCTGCGGTGGTTCGATCGTCCGATTCCCCTGCGCTGGCAGCACGTTCTGTTTCTGGGAAACATCAAAGGCTCACTCTCGATGGCACTGGCGCTTAGTATTCCTCTGGGATTGACAGGACGAGATAACATCATTGCGCTGGTTTTCGGTGCAGTTTTATTCTCCTTGGTCGGACAAGGATTAAGTTTACCCTGGCTAGTAAAACGGTTACAAATTAGCCGTGTTTCTGATGTAATGCAGGAAGCAGGGCAGTTACAAATTCAGTTGATTGCTTCCAAAGCGGCTCAAGATGAGCTAGATAGTTTGCTGAAATCTGGCGTGTTGCCGAAGGCAGTTTACGAGGAATTATGGGCATCGTATCAAGCACGAGTAGCGCACTCTGAGCGAGTGCTGCGCGATCTCTACAATCAACATCGGGCCGGGCAAGTACAGGGCGATCGCAGCGGGCTAGATACGATTCGACGGCGATTGCTTCTAGCAGAAAAAGGAGCAGTTAGCGATGCCCTCCGCAAGCGAATTGTCCCAGAGGATCTGGTTCATCCTTACATCAAAGATTTGGATGAGAAACTTCTAACGTTGGCAGATGACTAGCGCGAATGCCGAGGTAATCAATCATTTGGTGAACTAGCTCTGGACGGGTGACGACCAAGATGGTAGAACCTGCTTCAAGAACAGTATTGCCGTTTGGAATCTCCAGATTGGCGCAGGCATGGCATTGATAACCAATAATCAGCGAACCTGTTGGAAAACGGGGGTCTTGAGCAATTTGAGCAACGGTGCTACCTGCCACCTTGCAATCGCCTGGAACTGGCAGCTTTAGTACCTCGACTTGCCCGTGTTCAAAGTGCATCATCGACTCGATTTGGGGATATTCAATCGCATTCGCCATTGATGCAACTGCCAAATCAATAGTGCTGATGATGTGACTGGCTCCGGCAAGTCGATAGGCTTCCAGGAATTCGCGATCGCGCATTCGCACCACAATATGGGAAATGCCATAGCTTCTGGATAGGGTGATCAGCGCTAAATTCAGTGCATCATCCCTGAGTGCTGCAACGACTGCGTTTGCTTGTTTAATTCCCGCTTCCAGAAGAACCGTTGTACTCACCGCACTGCCTTCAAATGCCATTACTCCGATTTTTTCACGAGCAAAGCGACAGGCCAGCGGGTCGGCATCGATGATGGCAACCGTATGACCGACTTTTAATAGCTGCTGGGCTAAACCCAGCCCCATCATTCCTGCTCCACCAATTAATACGTACATGACTATTTGTCACCCCAAGAATGAACGTTACAGATTTATCCCTATGAGTGAGATTGTTTTGGGTTTTTATCAGTTTAATCTGGTGGGGTGGCTTATACCGGGCTTACTTATTACCTGTTCCACACTTAGTTTAATCTGCTTGTGTGGTTGGCATGGGAGCCAGCCCCACAAGTGATTTTCCTCAGTTAGCTACGCAGCGGGAACCCTACATAATCTTAGGCACTTTGAAAAACTCCCCATCGCGATCGGGAGCTCCCTCCAAAATACTTTCTCCCTTAGCAAAAGGTTGCAAATCGTCCGATCGCATTACATTACTAACATCGATCGCCCGCGTTGTCGGCTGCACCTTACTCGTATCTAGTTCGCTCAACTGCTCGAAATAATCCAAAATACCGTTAAGTTGACCAGTAAACTGCTCTTCTTCTTCCGGCGTTAATTCCAATCTCGCTAAATTCGCTACTTTCCGAACTTCTTCTCTGTCAATCATAAAAATCTGTAATTGGAAATTGGGAATGGGGAATGGGGAATGGGGAATGAGGAATGGGGAATGGGGAATTGGGCATAGGGAATTGTTATTTGTTATTAGAGAAACGACTAAACTGCTACGCATTTAAATTGAATCCAGAGACGGGCAAGATGCCCGTTCCACAATAATTGTAGAAAAATTGACTGTCAAATTAGATGCACAACAGCTTAACTACCAACTATTAACTACTAACTATGCCCCATGCCCCATGCCCATCCTAGTTAAAAATACACATCAATTTGCGATCGGCCTGTTGTCTTCAGCCAATTTTGCACTTCAATGTAATTGTTTGGGGCCAAGCGAATAGCCTCCTTCCAATAATCCGCAGCTTTATCAAACAGCCCTTCCGCGCCTTCAATATTGCCAGCTTCCTTTTCCTTTTCCCCTTGATAGTGGTAAATTACAGCAATATTATTTAGTGCTTGTGGCATTCTCGGATTGAGATCCAAAGCCTCGCTGTAATATTCCAAAGCTTTATCGTGTTCGCCGTTGCTAGTATGGATCAGCCCCATATTGTACAAGACATAACTGCGATCGTAAGGATCTTCCTCCAGCTTCAGCGCTTCATGATAATTGTCGAGCGCTTCAGCATATTCGCCATCTGCTTGAGCTGACATACCATCCCGGTAATAAGCAAAAGCTTCCTTCGCCTGCTTTTTAGCCGGCATAATCTTGAGGATGATATCAGCCATTACCGTGAAACTTTTGTCAATAAAGTTATCGTTGCGTTGAGTTCTTGGCATATGCGATTCTTTGGTTAGTGGCTAATCAGAAAAATTAGCCTGTAAAGTTTTGCTATTAATAATTGCGCCACTGTTGTAGTGGGCCGTTGTGTTGAGGGCGCTAAAAAGTTTAGTCGATCGCACCTGCGAACCTTAAAACACGCCCTTGGGTTTAACACCCTCGCAAGCTCTATCTATTTTATATAAGTCTTGCAAGACTGGCAAAAAAACTAGATTTCTTTAACATATCTCTGGCACTCTACACAAAACTTACAAAAACCGTGCAGAAAGGAAATGTTCTGCCTGGGGTGCAGGGGCTATCCTCTTGTGGAAGCAACGCTTACGGGCGATCGCACATCGTACCCAATAAATGTAGCCATAATCCCCCCTCCTTGACCCTCAGAGCAAACAAGCAAATAACCTGCCGAGGAGAAATTCCATCACAAAGTTTTATTAAGCTATCCGAGTTCAGCCCATACTTAAAAGTTATTCGGCAAAACACTAGCAATATTTTGCCCCAAAGTCAATCGATTTTAGATTTTAGATTTTAGATTTTAGATTTTAGCATTGACTTGCGCGAGATAAATTCGGGGGCGCCTTTATCGGATACAGGTTTTTTATTTCTGGACGGATGAATCACGTGGCGGGTATCCTGGATGCGGGAATTGTCAAGGGCAGCATCAAAAAAAATCAGAAAGCCGATCGTCAAAACCAGCTCGAATTCCCGCAATATATAATAAAAATAACCGGGTAATTTTCACAGAGAGAAACCTATGGCTCCGAATCCCACCATTATGCAAGCCGTCGAACAACTTGGCTACCGCGTTACGGTTGGAGACGTGGCGGCAAAAGCTGGATTAGATGTCAATTTTGCCCAGCGAGAACTGTTAACCCTCGCCTCCGAAGCAGGCGGCAACCTGCAAGTAGCAGAATCCGGCGACATTGCCTACCTATTTCCCAAGAACTTTCGAGATATTTTGCGAAACAAATTCTTGCGCTTGCAGTTGCAGGAATGGTGGCAAAAAATCTGGCGAGTTTTATTTTACCTGATTCGGATATCTTTTGGCATAGTGCTGGTAGCTTCCATCCTCTTAATTTTTGTTGCTATCACTATTTTAATCTCCAGTTTACTCTCCAGCAGCGACAGCAATAACAGCGGCGGCGGAGGAGACGGTGGTAGCGGGGGCGGCAGAGGCGGCGGCTTTTCGTTTTTTCCCTACTTCTGGAACGACTTAAGCTGGATATTTTACTGGAACCATGACCAACCATACTACCAGCAGCGATCGCGCTTAACTGACCAAAAACCCGAGATGAGTTTTCTGGAAGCAGTTTTCTCATTTCTATTTGGAGACGGCAATCCCAATTACAATCTAGAAGAGCGTAAGTGGAGCGATATTGCCACGGCAATTCGCAACAGCCGAGGCGCCGTCGTCGCCGAACAAATTGCCCCATATCTAGACAATCTCGGACAAGGATACGCCCGAGAATACGAAGAATATATGTTACCGGCTCTCGCCCGTTTTGACGGCCGCCCCGAAGTCAGTCCCGAAGGGCAAATAGTCTACCATTTTCCGCAATTGCAAACCACAGCCACCGAGAGAAATTCTGAACCAGTAGCAGCTTATTTGCGAGAAATGCTGTGGCGTTTCAGCAACGCCAGTTCCGGCAAAATCATGCTCGCAGCAGGGTTAGGAGCCGTCAATCTTGTCGGTGCGTTAGTTTTGGGGAATCTATTAACTAATAATTTAATCGCAGGTGGATTTATCGGTTTCGTCAGCGCTGTTTATCCCATGATCCTGATTTATGGCGTCGGATTTCTCGCAATTCCTTTAATTCGCTACTTTTGGATTCAGTGGAAAAATAGCCGGATAGAATCCCGCAATCAAGAGCGTCAGCAGCGAGCAATGTTATTAAACGAACCCGATGCCAACTTACTCAAAAAACTGGCATACGCCCAGGAATTTGCAGCAGAAAACGTTCTGACTGGAGAAGACTTAGCTTATACAACAGAAACAGAATTAACCCAACAAGAACTAGAACAGTCACCCAAAATAAATGCCGAGTGGCAGCGCCGGATCGATCGATCCGAAAACTTGTAATACGAATGAAAAAAACAGTTGTTTGTTGTTAAGTTAGGTTGCTAAAATCTTGCACCCTTTTCAAGAATAGACAGAATGCCTGTTCCACAATAAAATATCTTTGTTGGGGAACGGGCTTTTAGCTGGTGGCTAAGAATTATGGAAAATATCAATCTTTATGGATGTCATAATTTTTTCTAATCCGAGTTTTATTAAATAAGCTTAGGGCGTTTAAAAATTAAACAATTTTGGTCATACTTCGAGTCATGATCCAGAGCCACAAGTTCCCATCCTTCGTCCCCCAAATGATTGACAAATAGATGCAGCGAGCCTTGTTTCCAATCTCGCTGTTCTTCACCGTTTACATATAAACTAATCAGCTTGTTTCCAAAAGGATACATATTCGCATCCACAAATAAATACTCCCACTTTTGCATAGCAATCCTTAATGTAGTTAGTCATTAGTCATTAGTCATTAGTCATTAGTCATTAGTCATTAGTCATTAGTCATTCCCAATTCCCAATTTCCAATTTCCAATACTTCGGCTACGCGGTTTCTGGCCTGCCACTACGCGGTTCCCGATCGTAGTCGAAGGGCCGTACAAGTTCCCAATTCCTTGTATTCAGGACACGGAAGTCAGAGATACAGGAATAGTTGTTTTTCCGTTCTTCCTTCTTCCTTCTTCCTTCTTCCTTCTTCCTTCTTCCTGACATCCGTTACATCCGTTACATAATCCGTTGCCGAACTTCTTTCTTGCCCACTCCCAGCAGTTACTGGACTGCAATTCTAGCCAAAGTAGCACCTCGGTAATAGTGCAACAAAATTTGCTGGTAGCCGTATCCTTGTCTGGCCAAATTGTAGGCACCCCACTGGCTCATTCCTACAGCATGGCCGAAACCTTTGCCAGCAACTTGAAAACCGGTAGGAGCTTGGCCGCTGTTCCTTGGGTTCCCACCGCCCCCATATTGAGGAATCACGGTGAACCGCGTACTCCTCAAATTTAAAACCCGGCGTAAATCTGCGCCAGTCATGACCCTAGAACCGCCATCTCCGACTACTTTCATCCTCAAAACGCTGCCGTGAGCGGTAGTGCGTTCTGGCTTCATCGAGATCACATTGCCCACGCCAGAAATCTTACTGCTGATTTGAGCGCGAGAAAAATTTTCTTTCCATTGATAAACCGGGGCCCCTTGGTCGAAGTCAGGAACAGCACGCAGGTAAGGCAGAGGTTCCGTCCAAACATCCTCGACATTTTCAGTATGTCCCCCAGAGGCAGAGTGGAAAGCGGCTAAAATAATCTGACCGTTGTAGGCCAAAACTTGACCGGCGGTTGCATCGACTGCGGAATAAGTGCCAGAAGATTCTGTTTGCAGTCCTTTGTAAACTTGGGAATACTGAGTGCTGTCCACGTCGTAAAGGTCGGTTTCGCTTTTGAGGCGCTGGTGGATAGCGTAGGAACGGGCGGCGACTGCTTGGGCTTTCAAAGCCTCTTGAGGCCAATTGCCACTCATCTCGGCGCCGAGAACGCTGTAGAGATATTGTTCGATATTGACGTAGTTGATGGCAGTCAAGCCTCCTTTTTGGGGAACTAGAAGGGTGCGTCCCCGATACCAACGATCGCCAATCCAGACATAACCGTTCCCCGTCGGCTCGATCCAAACTTGGTTGGCGGCCCAGCGACCAATTGCCACTGTTCCCGATCGAAATTGAGCCGACTGAGAACTGTTTGCCGGCAGTTCGCCCAAATTGCGCCCGCTACCGTCGCGGATTGCAGCCTTAGTAGAACTGCCGACTTTTACCTGACTGGCCCCGTCTTGTACCGCCACTCGCAAGATCAGTGCGGCCTGTGCTGGGGCTACCATTGCCAGCCAAAACAACAAGGAAATCCAAAAGTAGCGTTTTTTTAATGTCGAAAGAACGGAAACAAAGAATACTCCTGACTGCATTTGAAAATTTTCCTCCTGTGCTGTGTGAGTTTAAGAATTTTTAAGGGAAGGGAAGGGAAAAAGGAAGGGGAACGGAAGAAAGAAAACGTTAGAATTGGGTTTGGCACTCTGTGCGCTTGTCGAAAATGATTTTAGCAAGTAGATGTTCCCAGGAACAGCGATTTATCCCGGTTCCTGCCTGCGACTATTTCCTGTATGTCGGATCAGCCGCACTCTGGATATATGTAACATATTTTTTAAGACTTAATTGAGGTGATTTGACTCTTGCAGATTACATTTCTCGGAACTAGCTCCGGCGTACCCACGCGATCGCGCAACGTTTCCAGCATCGCCCTCCGCTTGCCCCAGCGAGCGGAACTCTGGCTGTTTGACTGCGGCGAAGGAACTCAGCACCAGTTTCTCCGCAGCGAGCTCAAAGTCAGCCAACTAAGCCGCATTTTCATCACTCACCTGCACGGCGACCATATTTTCGGCTTAATGGGTTTGCTGGCTAGCTGCGGTTTGGCGGGGAATGTCAAGCGCATCGATCTTTACGGGCCTCCGGGACTTGAAGAATATTTGCAAGCTGGCGTTCGCTATTCTCAAACTCATTTTTCTTACCCGGTGAAGGTACACAAAATCCATGAGGGAGTTATCTATGAAGATGACGAATATATTGTTAGTTGTGGCCCTTTGAAGCACCGAGTTACTGCTTTTGGTTATCGCGTAACTGAGAAAGATCGTCCGGGACATTTTGATGTAGAAAAAGCGAAGGCAGCGGGCATTCCTTCCGGGCCAATTTACGGGGAGTTAAAACAAGGAAAGACGGTAAAGTTAGAGGACGGGCGAGAGTTTAAAGGTACTGATTTTTGTGGCCCGGATCAAGTCGGGCGGAAGTTTGTTTACTGTACCGACACGGTTTTTTGTGACGGGGCCGTGGAATTAGCAAAGGATGCTGATTTGTTGGTGCATGAAGCGACTTTTGCTCATCAAGATGCTCAAATGGCCTTCGATCGCCTGCATTCGACTTCCACAATGGCGGCTCAAGTGGCTTTGATCGCTGGGGCGAAACAGCTAATTATGACGCATTTTAGCCCGCGTTACGCTCCGGGGAATGCGATCGTCCTGGATGATTTGCTAAAGGAAGCGCAGGCTATTTTTCCGAATACGAAAATGGCCTATGACTTTTTGACTTACGAAGTGCCGAGGCCTGTTTCAAACTAGGGTTAATCTGACCTGAGATGTTACAGCTTTTTCCATAAGGGCGATCGGGGCGGGCTCTGGGGCCCACCCAACAAAAACATTAATCTATTGTAAAACAGGCCGAAAAGCCTGTTGCTGAAATTAATCCAACAAAAACATTAATCTATTGTGGAACAGGCTTTCGCACCTGTTACGCCCTGCAATTGTCAATAAGCACATATACCTGAGCTGCGATCGCGACCCACCTTCACCAACTTCAATCTAAAATCTAAAATCGAAAATCTAAAATCGGTCGATCGCCCCCAGCGACGGCCCAGGAGACCCAATGGTTGCTACAATCGGGGAGGGTATATGTTGTGGCTAACACTACAGCCCGTAACCCTGAAAGCTAATAGCTAAATTATTAAAAATCTGCCTCTCCTGCCATGTTTAAAAATCTGCTAGGCGATCCCAACGCGCGCAAACTGAGAAAATTTCAGCCTTGGGTAGCTGATATCAATATTTTGGAAGAAGACTTCCGCGCACTCTCAGACGACGGCCTCAGAGGAAAAACGGCCGAGTTTCAACAACGTCTGGCAAAAGCTAAATCTATCAACGAAGAAAAAGAGATCCTAGACGAAATCTTGCCGGAAGCTTTTGCAGTGGTGCGGGAAGCGGGACAGCGGGTTTTGGGACTGCGCCACTTTGATGTCCAACTCCTCGGCGGCATCATCCTGCACAAAGGCCAAATTGCCGAAATGAAAACCGGTGAGGGCAAAACTTTGGTGGCGACGCTACCGGCTTACCTCAACGCCCTCAACGGTAAAGGCGTACACATCATCACCGTGAACGATTATCTCGCAAGGCGGGATGCGGAATGGATGGGACAGGTGCACCGCTTCCTGGGATTGACTGTGGGACTGATTCAGCAGGGCATGGATCAGGTGGAACGAAAGAAAAATTATAACTGCGATATTACCTACGCCACGAACAGCGAAGTCGGCTTTGACTATTTGCGCGACAACATGGCTACTGTCATGGAAGATGTAGTGCAGCGTCCTTTTAATTTTTGCGTGATTGACGAAGTTGACTCGGTGCTGATTGATGAGGCGCGGACGCCTCTGATTATTTCGGGCCAGGTGGAACGCCCCAGTGAGAAGTACATCCGGGCGGCTGAGGTAGCTGCTTCCCTGAGAAAGGAAAATGAAGAACATTACGAGGTTGACGAAAAAGCTCGGAATGTGCTATTGACCGATGAAGGCTTTGGTGAAGCTGAGCGGTTGTTGGGTGTTACGGATTTGTACGACCCGGCTGACCCTTGGGCGCATTACATTTTTAATGCGATTAAGGCGAAGGAATTGTTTATTAAGGATATTAACTACATCGTCAATGCCGATCGCGAAGTGGTGATTGTGGATGAGTTTACCGGGCGGGTGATGCCGGGACGGCGCTGGAGTGACGGTTTGCACCAGGCGATCGAAGCTAAGGAACGGGCGGAAATTCAGCCGGAAACTCAGACGCTGGCGACAATTACTTATCAGAATTTCTTTTTGCTTTATCCGAAGCTGTCGGGGATGACAGGGACGGCGAAGACTGAAGAGACCGAGTTTGAGAAGATTTACAAACTGGAAGTGACGCTGATTCCCACTAACCGGATTACCAGCCGTACTGACCTTTCGGATATGGTGTACAAGGCGGAGGCTGGGAAGTGGAATGCGATCGCCCAAGAATGCGGGGAAATGCACGAGATCGGTCGGCCGGTGCTGGTGGGCACTACGAGTGTGGAAAAGTCGGAGTTGCTGTCGCGGCTGCTGCAGGAGAGGAAAATTCCTCACAATTTGCTTAATGCTAAACCGGAAAATGTGGAGCGGGAATCAGAAATTATTGCTCAAGCCGGACGCAAAGGCGCTGTGACGATCGCGACCAACATGGCGGGACGCGGTACTGATATTATTTTGGGCGGTAATTCTGAGTACATGGCGCGCCTCAAGTTGCGGGAGTATTTTATGCCCCGGATTGTGCAACCCGAAGATGAGGACGGGTTTTCGCTGGTGCAAGTACCCGGTATTGGCGGCCGCCCCGCACCTCAAGGTTTTGGTCAAACTGCGAAAAAGGTAAAGTCTTGGAAAGCTTCGGCGCAGATTTTCCCGACGCAGCTATCGAAAGATGCCGAGCAAATGCTCAAAGCGGCGGTGGAATTGGCGGTGAAGGAGTACGGGGAGCGATCGCTCACGGAATTGCAAGCCGATGATATCGTGGCTATAGCTTCGGAAAAAGCGCCGACAAAAGACCCCGTAATTCAAAAATTGCGGGAAGCTTACAATTTAACTCGCAGGGAGTACGATGCTTTTACCAGCACCGAACACGATGAAGTCGTGCGGTTGGGAGGCTTGCACGTCATCGGTACCGAACGCCACGAATCGCGCCGGATCGACAATCAGTTGCGCGGCCGGGCGGGACGCCAAGGAGACCCGGGTTCTACGCGGTTTTTCTTGAGTTTGGATGACAATTTGCTCAGGATTTTCGGCGGCGAACGGGTTGCCGGTTTGATGAAGGCTTTCGGTGTTGAGGAAGATATGCCGATCGAATCTAAAATGCTGACTGGTTCCCTCGAAGGCGCTCAGAAAAAAGTCGAAACCTACTATTACGATATCCGCAAGCAGGTCTTTGAATACGACGAAGTGATGAACAATCAGCGTCGAGCAATCTATGCGGAACGTCGCCGAGTATTGGAAGGTTTGGACTCCAAGGAACAGGTAATTAGGTATGCCGAACAGACGATGGACGACATCGTGGGAGCATACATCAACCCCGACTTACCTTCGGAAGAATGGGAACTCGACAAACTTGTGAGCAAGGTGAAGGAATTTGTTTATTTGCTGGCTGACATGACACCGGATCAGCTAGAAGATTTGTCCGTTGAGGAAATTAAAACTTTCTTACACGAACAAGTCCGCAACGCTTACGACATGAAAGAAGCGGAAGTTAATGCAATCCGAGCTGAATTGATGCGCGATGCGGAACGGTTCTTTATTTTGCAGCAAATTGATACTTTGTGGCGGGAACATTTGCAACAAATGGATGCTTTGCGCGAGTCGGTAGGGCTGCGCGGTTACGGCCAGAAAGACCCGTTAATCGAGTACAAAACTGAAGGTTACGAGCTGTTTTTGGACATGATGACGGATATCCGCCGCAATGTGGTTTATTCGCTGTTCCAGTTCCAGCCGCAGCCGGCAATGCAAGTTTCACCAGAGATGGTTTGACGCAGTTGAAAATTGAAGGAAAATGAGATCGCGCAGTCTCCACCCATAATCTTTGATTTGGGTGGGGTTAGCGATATGCAACCAATAAAAGCGAACCAACAATCGTCTGAGTCAAAACTCTCATCTGTTTCTGCCAAGAAGTCTGTTAAGAAAAAGGGCGATCGTGCCAGAAAGAAGTTATATCAAATCCGGTTAAATCGGAATCATGCAGTATAGAGTAGTGCGAGCGTCTCGCTCGCACTGACCATCCAAATATATAAATAATTCCGTTCCAACCGGAAACGATATTAGCCATTAAAGAAGCTAGAATACATCAGAAAATAGCTCCGTCTGGCTCATCCCATCACTATATCGGAAGCCCCAACCATAATTTTTATTGGGTGGGGATACATCACAAATAGTGGTGCAAAGTAAGGGTATTACAATTTAGTGAATTCTTGAACTTTGACTGTCGCTCTTTCATTTTAGCCTAATTTTTAACCGCCTTTGCTATCGCAATACTCCGGACAGTTTTTGGAACGAGACTACAAGCTTACGCGGCGCAAGGATCATAAATAAAGTCCAATTAAATGCAACGAGCGGGGTGGAGCTGACATTGATTTAATTATCCACAGTGGCTCAAAGTCCTACAGAATAAGCCATTGGGCCATATAAAAACTGGTGTTGCTGATTCTGGCGTATGAATCAACTTTTCGCTTGATGTTACAAAACTCACCCTCCCGGGTCTTATAGCAATTGGGAAATGTGAATTCCTACCTAAATTCAGCAACGCCTAAAAACTGTCCGGATTATTGCTATCGGGGAGTGTAAAAAATATCCCCTGACGATTGACCAGAATCATCACAATTGAGAGGTTTAGTTATGAAAAATAATGTGTGGATTGCCAGCGGTTTAGCGCTTTCTCTTATCACTAGCACTTTGACTGCTAGTGCTGCTTCTTTTCGCAATGACATTACTGGCGTAAAAAATGCTCCTAATGCCACACCTTGGGGAGGATGGTCTACCGCAATTTATTGCCCTGGTGGTAGCTACGTGGGTGGATATTCGATGAGGGTTGAACCGAATCAAGGTGGGGGCGACGATACTGCACTCAATGCTGTTGCCTTATATTGTTACGATCGTGCGGGAAACATGGTCGAGCGGATTGTACCACATCCGGGATTTTGGGGGAATTGGGGTGAAGGAGCTAATTGCCCGAAAGGAAGTTATGCAACAGCATTTAAACTGAAAGTAGAACCACCACAAGGCAATGGTGATGATACAGGAGCAAATTCTGTAACTTTTGGCTGTAGTAATAGTAATAGCACTGTAATTGAAGCATCTGGTGGAGCTCAATGGGGAGCTTGGACACCAAATTGGGTAACAGGTCCGCCGAATTCGGCAATTTGTGGTGTTCGCGCGAAAGTTGAAGGTCAGCAAGGAAGGGGAGATGATACTGCTTTGAATGATTTAGAGTTTAGCTGGTGCAAATTACCACAACCGATTAGCCAAGGTACACCACAGCCTAAACCACCAACTCCAACGCCAAATGCCGGTAACAGTGGCATCCGCCTTTTTGAAAATCCTGTCGGTGAAAATGGTATCCCAATTGATGTAGCGCTAAAAGGTGCTAATGGGCTAGATCCTAACGCACGCCAATTGGGGGCAGATACGTTTTGTCGGTTGAGGGGATATGGAAAGGCTGTGAACTTCCAATTGGCAAGTGGAAGCAACAGGGGTACCTTGCAATTCGATCCAAGCACAGGAAGCTGGACATCCTGCCCGAGTTGTGGGATGTATTTTACGAGGGTAGCTTGTCAATAAATAGCAGTACGGGCGATTTAGTGGTTAGAAACTAATGAAGCTGTAAGTTTGAATCTGAATGGAGGAGTTGCTGTCAGTGCTACGGCAATTAACGTCGGCACTAACTATTTGGGTATGGTTGAAGCGGTTGCTCAAAGCGATATTACAACAAATGTTTTTGTTGTAAGGTAGTTTCTGTAGCGCGGGCTTTTCGGGCCTAGTTGAGTGGAATTAAGTGCGATCGCCTTTGAGTTTGACTTGAGGCGATCGCACTTTGCTTTAATAGTCGTAGACGCACGACTGGTCACAAACAGGCTTTTTTTACGAGAAGACGCGTTACAGCCCGCAGAAACTGCCAAAAACCCGGTTTCTAAAGTTAGACCCAATCTTCTTGATCGCTTTTTTGTCGCCTGTAAACCTCACCTGTAGCGTGAATTTTACGGGTTTGTTCGTAAAGAGTTTCTTCGGTATAATTCCATTTTTGCAGGACTTTTTTTAAGTCGGATTGAATATCTCTAGCGCCGGGAAAGCCTCGGTAGCGAATTATTAATCTTGCTAATTCCGATAAATTGTATTCGGTTGCTTCTCCTGCTAATAAAGTATCGACACTGGCTCGATCGCGCTTGTATTGCGGATGCTGCTGATCTTGAGTTTTTTCTAATGAATCCATATTAAGTAAGTGGGTAGAAATAAACATTACATGGGAGCGGGCGGGTTTATAAGATTATTAGTCTTAGGCTATTATGGTTGGTAAAACCCGCCCCTACAATTCAGGTTGTTCTAGGATTATTTTTGGTGTTTAACTACATATTTATATTTCCCAATCATCAGAATACCAAAAACTTCGACTTCTTGAAAAAGTCAAGATTCTGATTATTTGCTTGTGTTGTCGCTTCAGTCATCCCCAGAAATTTTTGTGTTTGTTGAGTAATACCAAATAGTCGATCGCCGTGACAAAAGATTTCCCAGGCGCGAATTCCCATAAAACCAATACCTGCAACCGCCAAGGGCATCGCTGCGGCACCTAAAAGCGCAGCAATGGGGGGAAATATCATGCACAGTGTTAATAGAATGCCAGTAATAACACCGCCAGCAATGCCAGCTTTGGCGGTGGCAGTGGCGACTTGTTCGACTAACTCTGACTGGGTAATTTTGCCTTCAACGCACAATAGCGAGTTTTCTAAGATAGAAAATATTAACTCAATTACTGCTGCTGCGATCGCCCCTTTCATTGCAGCCCCAACGATTTCCGCAACTGCTGCTTTAAACGCTGCATCCGCTAAAACTTGCTTAGCGACTGCTAATTCAGCAGCAGTCATGTCTACACCACCGCGAGCACGATTCACCCAAAAATATTCAAAAATCCCGTTAGCAGCTTCGCTTCCGCCTCCATTGACGTGCGCTTGGATGTGACTCCAATCTTTATCTTGACAGAAGTTGCGAATTGCTTCTGGGCCTTGGGCACGAATTTGGGCGGGTATGGATTCAAATACTTTTGCTGCTTCTTGAACATTTCGCATTCCGTCACGCATCCCAGCCCTAGCAAATTTCGATTGCAGATTTCTTGGCAGGTTCTCAAAACGGATGTTATGTGCTATTTTAAAAGCTTCTTGAGTGGCGATCGCCCCAGCACTAACCATTGAACTTGGCGCTGATTGTACCCACCCTGTTAATACAGTTGCACTTTCCTCAACTTTAGCAGCGATTTCGTTGGCTAAGTTTTGGGTATCGGCAACAGTTTCTTGTACTTTAGCCGTTAGGAATTCGAGCGGATTCTGGCTAATTTCCATGTTGATCCAGCTTGCATCGTTAATGATAGAATTATTCCGACTATAACATTCCTCTTCAGTAAGTGTGATTTTTTACTGAATTGCTTCTAGCTTCTAACTCCGGCTGTAAGTTGAGAGCTTTTTTTTGATAAAATAAACCTTCATTGATTCGACCTTGCTCTTCCAAACTTTTGCCTAAATTCCAATAAGCGACGGCTAAATCTGGTTGAATAACGATAGATTTTTGATAGTAAGTTATGGCGTCATCGAGCTGGCCTTGTTTGTAAAACATACTGCCCAAGTTAACATAGGCTTCGACAAAATTAGGATCGAATTCGATCGCCTTGGAGTAGGCACGAATTGCCGCGTCTATTTTGCCTTGGGCTTGCAGGATATTGCCTAGGGTTTTGTAGGCGGCGGCGAAATTGGGTTGCTGACGAAGTGCTTGGTAACAGGAGGCGATCGCCTCTACATATTTCTGTTGCGTATAATAAATTTCTGCTATCTTGTTGAGTGCGATCGGACTATCGGCTTGAATGGCTAGTAATTTTTGATATTGAGCGATCGCCTCCTCAAGCTTTCCTGATTTCTGAAGGCTATCGCCCGCTGACAAATACTGCTCTGCTAACTCGGAATTTGCGGTCATAGATTTTACTTTAACAGCCAAAACTACTTTACCACAACTGTTAGTTAGCAACCGCGATTTCTAGGGATATTCTGACTATTGTCAATTTTAAATTTGTTTCTGTACCAACAGTTCGGACAGTTTTTGATTACCAACCGTAGCATAGAGGTTTTAGGGCACCCCGATTAAAACAAGATAAAAGTCAGCAAAGTTCTGGACGCACTTTTGACGATCTGAAACCCGGTTGCTGACTATATTTCTTGTTCCTGTTAGCAAAACTCATAGAAACCGGGTTTCTCGCCACCCCATGCGTGGGCATTGAAACTGTCCGAAGTGTTGATAGATAAATTAGCTAAATGTTCGATCGCCCTAGCTGTTCAAAAATCGATCGAACGGGCGATCGAAAAAATTAAGGAGACAGTCGCCACACCTTAATCGTGTCGTCAAAACTGCCACTGATCAGAGTTTTGTCTTGAGGATTAAAAGCCAAATCCACCCAGGTAGAATGACCCTTCAGCGTGCCCGCCATTTCGCCGGAACTCATGCGCCACAGCTTGATAGTGCCGCTCAAATCGGCGCTAGCGAGTTTGTCTCCGTCGGGAGTGAAAGCCAAGGACTTAACCTTGTCGGAATGGCCGCTCAAAGTCCGTAGCAGAGAACCGTTGGGCTGCCCGAACTGATTATTTGCGCTGATATCCCACAGCTTCACCGTCTTGTCCCAACTGCCGCTGGCGAGAGTTTGACCATCCGGGCTGATGGCCAGAGACCAAACCGCCTCAGAATGACCCCAAAGAGTTTCTTTGAATTCCCCAGTCTGCCAGTTCCACAGGTTGATCTTACCGTCGCTGCTGCCGATCGCCAAAGTTTCTCGATCGGGACTGAAAGCCACCGCCTGCACCTCGTCAAAAACCCGGTTGAGAGTTTCCAACTCGGCCCCGCCTTCGACTTGCCACAACTTCAAAGTTTTGTCCTTACCGACACTGGCCACAGTCCGGCTATCGGGACTGAAAACCACCGAGAACACGCCGTCTTGGTGTCCGTCCAAAGTCCGAATTAACTTGCCAGAATAGAAATTCCACAATTTAATCGTACCGTCAACGCCACCGCTGGCGATCGTCCTGCCGTCGGGGCTGACAGCCACCGACCACACAGGCCCCAAATGTCCGGCTAAAACCTTGAGCAGCTTGCCGTGACGCTTGTGCCGCAAGTGAATTGTACCGTCGTTATTCCCGCTGACGATCGCGCGGCCCTGGGGAGCAACTGCTACCGTCCAAACCGGGTTTTTGTCTAGATCCGCCAGAGTGCGTACAGCAGGCCGGGACTGCGATGCATCACCGTTGAAATCCTGCATCGGGGGCGGATTGAACCGAATTTCGGGAATGCTAGAAACAGGCTCACCAGAAGTGAAAGCCTGCGGTGCAGGAGAAGGCAAGCGAGAACCCAGCACTACGGACAGCAGGGCAACCGCAGTTCCTCCCCACATTGCCAAAGTCCACTTGGGTTTGCTGAGAATCACGTCTACCGGTGCCGGGCCGTAATTCATGTCTGTGAGAATTGCCTCGGTCGATCGATAGCGTTTTGATGGTTCTCGCTGCACCATTTTATCCAGAATGCGGCCGAGTCGCGCCGAAACTGGTACTTTCAAATAATGTCTCCAAGCCCAACTTTCGGATTTGATGTCAAACAAATCAAAGGGCGACATTCCCGTTAACAAGTGAATGCAAGTGACGCCCAAACTGTAGATGTCGCTGCTCTGAATCGCTTGGCCTTTAATTTGTTCCGGGGCCGCGTATTCTGCTGAACCTGTCACCGTTTCTGTTTTGATCGGGCCACTATTAGCCCGAATTGCCGCGCCGAAATCGACTAAAACTAGCCCAGAGGAACTTTCCTGAGACACGGAATGTAAACCCTCTTTCCCTGCCCAAGCTGGGGATGCTTGGGGATTTTTGCGGTGAATAATATTCGACGGTTTGATATCTCCGTGAATCAGTTGATTTTCATGAACAAATTGCAGGACTGGCAACAATTCGCTCAGCAGATACCAAATTTGAATTTCTTTAACAACACCTTTTTCTGAAAGCCGATCGGCTAAATTGCGGCCTTCGATGTATTCTTGCACTAAATACTGGCAGCCTTCGAGTTCAAAAGATGCCAGCAGTTTCGGTATTTGGGGATGTTGGCCCAACTTGTCGATAACTGAGGCCGAGCGGCGAAATGCCCAGTTTTCTTGTGTGGAACCTGCAGCAGGCGCGCAGAACTGTTGAATGACGCAGCGGGGTTGCGAAGGTTGGTCTTCATCGACAGCTAAGAAGGTGCGGCAAGTGAGACTTTGACCGAGGGTGTGAAAAACTCGGTAGCGGCCTTTTAGCAGCAAGTTCGACTCGCAACTTTTGCATACTGTCGCGCGATCGAGATTTTGGGGATTCTGGCAATGGGGATTGATGCAGTAACTCATTTGTCTTTCCGCTGGAGACCCCCGTCCGACATTCGGTGGGGGAGGAAAGCGGGGCGGTGCGTGCCGCTTCCTGTGGACAAATTAAATAATTGGAATCTTTGCTTGATCATAATTGTTTCCCAGATTTTCGCCACAATTGCTGCGGTCGATCGCACGTAAATAATTGCTGACTTTCCTGCGAGCGAGGTTTAATAGGTCGATCCTATGGGCGGGCAGGATGCCTACCCCACAAGAAAATCATTCTTTGTGGAACAGGCCGGAAAGCCTGTTGTTTAGAATGGTGCAATATCTCAGTTATTACCGAATTACGCTATACTGTCATTGCCAATACTTGCATTGCGATCGCAGCAAAGCAATGGCGAGGTCTTGCCAAACATCGGCGATTCTTTGTTCTATGGAGTGAATCTAAAAGTTCAACTTTCTAATGTCAAATCGACTAGCTGATTAAAACTTAGGCAATTTTTGCCAAACGAACTACTAACTTTTAACTATTACTTATGCCCTTAATTCGCGTACCCAAACCTTGGGAAATTCTCGAACCCCAAATTACCCCAGAAACAGCCTTTCTCAACCGCCGCCGCTTCATGACCAATTTAATTGGCGCCGGCGTGACTGCTTCCCTGCTGCCGCTGACCGGCTGCCAAAGCAATGCTAGCTCAAAAACTGCTCTGGATCAAAGCTCAACCCAAGCATATGCGGGATTGAGCCGGAATCCCGACTTTGCGAAAGTCGATCGAGCGATTACCGACGAAGCCTTAGCTACAAAATACAACAATTTTTACGAATACGGCGGCACAAAATCTATTTGGCAAGCCGCTCAAGCTTTGCCAACAGAAAACTGGAAAGTAGAAGTAGGAGGTTTAGTAAAAAATCCCCGCACTTATGATATTGACGACCTCAACAAAAAATTTCCTATCGAAGAACGAGTTTATCGATTTCGCTGTGTAGAAGCCTGGGCGATGGTAGTTCCTTGGGTAGGATTTCCCATGAAATTACTGATGGCTGATGTCGAACCGCAATCGAAAGCTAAATTCGTTCGCTTTACCTCATTTTACGATCCCAAAATAACTCCCGGCCCCGGTTTGATGTCGCAATTTTATCCTTGGCCTTATACCGAAGGTCTGCGAATTGAAGAAATGGCAAACGATTTAGCATTTTTTGCCACAGGCTTGTATGGCCGAAGGCTACCAAAGCAAAATGGTGCGCCGCTGCGGCAAGTGATTCCTTGGAAATACGGTTTTAAGGGCGCAAAGTCGATCGTAAAAATTGAATTTGTCGAACAACAGCCCGCCACTTTTTGGAATACAATCGGCCCCAACGAATACGCCTTTGAAGCAAATGTCGAACCCGACAAACCGCACCCCAGATGGTCGCAGGCCAGCGAACGCATAGTCGGCCCCGGTAACAGTTGGTCGTGGGAAACTCGCCCAACTTTGCCCTACAACGGTTACGGCGAATATGTGGCGAGTTTGTACAGTTAATTGACGGATTTCCCCTCGTTTCTAGGCTCAGCCTAGGAACGCAGATCCGGAGGCTCTGCCTCCCTATTTGTGCGAGGCAGAGCCTCGGATTCAGGCATTCCCAGGCAGATCCTGGGAACGAGAAAAGGGAAATATGAAATGTGCGATCGCAGTTTAGCATTTCCCTTTTTACCAGTTGCTGAAATTCCCGGTTTCATCGAACAAAGCAGAACAGTCGGACAGCGTGCTGCTGTGCGTTTGTTTCGGCAAAGAATTAGAGAAATTTTGCCAAATTAAAAATAACACTTACATCTCTCCTTACTCTTTCTCTGTGCCCTCTGCGCCCTCTGCGGTAAAAAAACTCTTTATTGTTCACAAAACTCTGCAACCCTCCGCCAAACTCGATCGCACAAATCGGGTATGCTAACATCGAACCATTCAATTTCAGGATAGGCTCGAAACCATGTCCGCTGACGCTTCGCAAATTGCCGCGTGTGCAAAATTGTTAATTCTTTCGCTTCTTCAAGCTTAATCTCGCCAGCCAAATATTGTTTCATTTCCTGGTATCCCAGCGTGTTCAACAGTGGCAAGTCGCAGCCGTATTTTTTACACAAATATTCTACTTCAGCAATCCAACCGCGTTCTAGCATTTGTTCGGTGCGCTGTTTGATCCGATCGACCAAAACATCGATCGCGCAATCCAACCCAATTTGTAAAATAGGATAATTGGGAGGATTTTCGCCCTGCTGTTCGGAAATAGGGCGACCGGTCGCATAAAATACTTCCAGTGCTCTTAAAGTTCTTACTGGGTCATTGAGGTGAATTTTCTCGGCGGCAGAGCGATCGACCTGCTGCAACATCGCGTAACATTGAGATTGTCCGAGTTCTGCTAGTTGCGATCGCAATTCGGGCATCGGCGCTACCCTCGGAATTTTTAAACCGCGCACGATCGATTTAATATATAAGCCCGTCCCTCCCACCAACAACAGGGGGGGAGAAACAGGAAAATCGACATCAGCAATTAATTTTTGAGCTTGCTGTTGGTACTCTGCTAGTGTCAGAGTTTCTGTCGGATCGCAGATGTCAATTAAGTGATGCGGTACACAAGTGCGATCGACCGCCGTCGGTTTTGCGGTTCCGATGTCAAATTCGCGGTACACTTGACGGGAGTCCGCACTGAGGATCGAGGATTGTAGTCGCCCCGCCAAAGCCAATGCCACTCCCGACTTCCCCGTCGCCGTCGCCCCACAAATCGTAATTAATCTAGGCATAACCTGTCGCACATTTCCCTATAAAAACTCTCAAATCCTCTCCTCTCCATGCTTTCCCCTCTCTCCTACACTGATTCACCGCGATCGGCCAGGGCATTCCTCCACCAATCTCAAAACTATTCCCATCCCTCCCCCCGATAAATTTCCCTTCAGAAAGCCCTAGCATCGCCTTTAACGGTTTTGTGCTATAATTTTAGGAGTTTTCCCATTTTAGAAGCTTTCGGGGCTTTAGGCCTCATTATTGGAGCTATTTTTGTATGACCAGCAGCTACAGCGCCGACCAGATTCAAGTTCTCGAAGGTCTCGAAGCAGTCCGTAAACGACCGGGGATGTACATCGGTACCACCGGCCCGCGAGGACTCCACCATCTAGTTTACGAGGTTGTGGACAATTCCATAGATGAGGCGCTGGCTGGCCACTGCACTCACATCGAGATTGACATCAACGCCGACGGTTCCGTTACCGTGACAGACGACGGCCGGGGTATTCCGACCGGCATCGTTGCCAAGACTGGCAAATCGGGAATAGAAACAGTAATGACTGTACTCCACGCCGGCGGTAAATTTGGCGGTGGTGGCTACAAGGTTTCTGGAGGATTGCACGGTGTAGGTATTTCTGTTGTTAACGCGCTGTCCGAGTGGGTAGAAGTGACAGTTTGGCGCGACCAAAAAGAACATTTACAGCGCTACGAAAGAGGCAATCCAGTTACTGAACTTACTGCCAAGCCCAACAAAGGCACTCGCACCGGCACTTCAGTTTCTTTCTTGCCAGATACTCAAATATTTAGCACTGGCATTGAATTTGATTACACTACACTCGCGGGGCGCTTGCGAGAATTGGGTTACTTGAATGCGGGCGTGAGAATTACGTTTAGCGACCACCGTTTGGAACTGCTTAAAAGTAGCGAACCTCGCATCGAAACATACTGTTATGAGGGCGGAATCAAGGAATATATCGCCTACATGAACCGCGAAAAGCAGCCTCTGCACGAAGAAGTGATCTACGTGCAAGGCGAACGCAATAACGTGCAGATAGAAGTGGCTTTGCAGTGGTGCGTCGATGCTTTTAGCGACAACGTTCTCGGTTTTGCTAACAACATTCGGACGATCGACGGTGGCACGCACTTAGAAGGTCTGAAGGCAGTTTTGACGCGGACGATGAATTCGATCGCCCGCAAGCGCAACAAAATCAAAGAAAACGAGCCCAACCTCGCCGGCGAAAACGTGCGCGAAGGTTTGACAGCAGTGATTTCGGTCAAAGTCCCAGATCCGGAATTTGAAGGTCAAACTAAAACCAAGCTAGGAAATACAGAAGTTCGGGGAATTGTCGATTCCTTGGTAGGCGAAGTATTGACAGAATATTTAGAGTTTCGCCCCCAAGTAGCCGACGCTATTTTGGAAAAAGCAATTCAGGCATTTAAGGCCGCTGAAGCCGCCCGCCGTGCCCGCGATTTAGTGCGCCGAAAATCAGTCTTAGAATCGTCTCCTTTGCCTGGAAAATTAGCGGACTGTAGCTCCAGAGACCCCGCCCTGTCTGAGATCTACCTCGTCGAGGGGGATTCCGCGGGGGGCTGTTTTTTTTCATCTCAGGAAATAAAATTAGCTGACGGTACGACAAAAACTATCAAACAGATAGTTGACGAACAAGCAGAAGGTAAAGAACACTTTTGCTACACCATTCGCGAGAGTGGAAACATCGGGTTTGAGCGAATAACTAATGCTCGGATGACTAAAGCAAATGCTGAAGTTGTCAAACTGACATTAGACAATGGGGAGACAATAACTTGCACTCCCGACCATCCATTCATGTTGCGGGATGGCACTTACAAAGCAGCAGCCCTGCTGACACCGGAAGATTCATTAATGCCGTTCCACCGCAAGTTGTCGGAAAAAACCAAACAGGGCCAGGGACTTAACGGTTACGAAATGGTTTGGAATCCCAACAGTGATAAGTGGATTTACACCCATCTTTTAGCGGATTTCTACAACCTAAAACACGGTGTCTATCAAGCATCTGAGGGCAATCACCGCCACCACGTTGATTTCAATAAACTCAACAACAATCCGACAAATATTCAGCGAATGTCGGCTGAGGATCACTTGGCTCTTCACCGCGCGAACCTTGAGAAAACCTTGCACAGGCCCGATGTCATTGAAAAGAGCCGTCAAGCTCACATGACTGATGAATTTCGGGCGATGATGAAAGAGCGGATGCGGCAGCCTGAAACGCGACAAATTCTTTCGGAACAGGCGAAAGCTCAGTGGGAAGATGAAGAGTATAAAGCTTACATGATGAGCAAGTGGCGGGAGTTTTACGATAGTGATGAAACTTATCGCCAGCAAAATAATGAACTGCTGAACCAAGCGCAGCAAGAGTATTGGAGTAGTGAAGAAAACCGTTTGGCTCAGTCGGAACGGGTGAGTAATCATTTTGCTAACAATCCTGAAGCACGGGAGACTCATTCTCAACTTGCTAAAGAACAGTGGCAAGATGAGAATTTGTTGGAGTGGCGGCGCGAAAAAACTAAGGAACAGTGGACGCCGGAGTTTCGCCAGAAACGTAAAGCGACTTTGAAGGAAACTTATTACCGCCAGACGCTGGAAGCTTTGAAGACAGTCCACCTGAAAGAAGGTTGGATGAATGTAGATGCTTACAATCTTTATCGCCGCATGAAGGGTGATAAGACTTTGTTGAAGTTTGAGACGTTTTGCGATCGCTACTTTAATGGTGATGAAGTATATGCTCGCCAAGCGGTTCGGAATTACAACCACCGCGTTGTGTCGATCGAACATTTGGAGGAACGCTACGATGTTTACGACATCGAAGTGCCCAACAGTCACAACTTTGCATTAGCTGCGGGAATTTTTGTCCATAACAGTGCCAAACAAGGGCGCGATCGCCAATTTCAAGCAATCCTGCCTTTGCGCGGTAAAATTCTCAACATTGAGAAAACCGACGACGCCAAAATCTACAAAAATAACGAAATTCAATCGTTAATTACAGCCCTGGGTTTGGGCATCAAAGGCGAAGAATTCGATCCGGGTCAATTGCGGTATCACCACATCGTAATTATGACTGACGCTGACGTGGATGGTGCCCACATCCGCACGCTGTTGCTGACTTTCTTCTACCGCTATCAGCGGGCACTTGTAGAACAAGGTTACATCTATATTGCTTGTCCTCCTCTCTATAAAGTGGAACGGGGACGCAATCATTACTACTGTTACAGCGATCGCGAAATGAACAATCTCATCCGCAATGAATTTCCGGCGAATGCTAACTACACCATTCAGCGGTTCAAAGGTTTGGGTGAAATGATGCCGACACAGTTGTGGGATACGACGATGAACCCAGAAACTCGGACGCTGAAACGGGTGGAGATTGAAGACGCTGCTGAGGCCGATCGCATCTTTACGATCTTAATGGGCGATCGTGTCGCCCCCCGCCGCGAATTCATCGAAACCTACGGCCCCAAACTCAACCTCCTCGACTTGGACATCTAAATTAATCATGAGTCCTGAGTCGTTAGCTAGCAGCTAATGACTCAGGACTCATGACTAAACTTTTGCGGCCCTGATGCCTTCTGCCCTTTCGGGCGATCGGGCATCAGGGCCCTTTGATGTTTCTAGGTTTTGTTATAAAAATTAATACAATCTCTCATCAAATCGATCTAAGGTAAACACTTAGGTAAATTTTAGATTTTTGGCGCATCCATCAGCTACCACAAAAATAGAAGGTTGGACAAATATAGCGTCAACGACCCAGGTCTAAAGAGATTGGGCTTCTAGCCTAAGACTTAAACCGCAGTTGACCAGACTCAGTACCTTGGTACTACGTTAACGGTAAGAGTTAAAGACCTACCAGGGAATGCGAAGCTAGTTCCTTGCTCTAGAAATTTAGGATTAAACAGACTTATTGGGTTAAATCAGTGTCCTAGATATAGTACCGGCCGTTAACTTTGTCGAAGCTAACATCACCCCGAAAGGGAGGCTCGAAAGAGCAAACATTATGCGATCGCGGGTTGCCAAATTTGAGAGGGTAATTTCGATGCACGCTCCCCTAGCTGAAGTGTCCCATCGAAATTACATTACATTCATTACACTCCCATCTAGCAATCCTCGTGTAATGCAAAGATTCACGGCGGTTTCGACCGCCGAGCCGTTTCCATCTCAGGTCTAAAGACGCTGAGTTTCCCACTTACCGAATTTTTTTATGAGCATCAATTTAGCGACCAAATTGCGTGAGGGAACCAAAAAGTCCCACACAATGGCAGAAAACGTCGGTTTTGTCAAGTGTTTTTTAAAAGGCGTTGTAGAAAAAACTTCTTACCGGAAGTTAGTAGGAAACCTCTACTTTGTCTACTCGGCAATGGAAGAGGAAATGGAACGCCAAAAGCAGCATCCGGTTGTTTCAAAAATTTACTTTTCTGAGTTGAATCGCAAACACAGCTTAGAGCAAGATTTATTTTACTACTACGGTGCGAATTGGCGCGAACAAGTAGCTCCGTCAGCAGCAGCTAAAGCTTATGTGGAGCGAATTCGCGAGATTTCGGCGACCGCACCAGAACTGTTAGTAGCTCACTCTTACACTCGCTACTTGGGCGATTTATCCGGCGGACAAATCCTCAAGGGAATTGCCCAGCGCGGGATGAATCTTTCCGAGGGAGAAGGCACTGCTTTCTATGAATTCCAGGATATTCCTGATGAAAAAGAATTCAAGGGTAACTACCGTCAGGCAATGAATGAACTGCCGATTGACGAAGCAACAGCAGAGCGAATTGTTGACGAAGCTAATGCAGCTTTTGGCATGAACATGAAGATGTTCATGGAGTTAGAAGGCAATTTGATTAAAGCAGTCGGTCAGATGCTTTTCAATACCCTGACTCGGAAGCGCGGTGGTGCCAGTACCGAATTGGCTACTGCTGAGTGAGTTAAAGCTCACTGGGGATAATTTGAGCCTCGTTTAAGAGGGAAAACTTAAATCCTGGGGGTTTGATGGCTGCTTTTACAGTCACCAAATCTCCGGGATTTTGCATGGTGTTTGAATGGCGGGCGATCGACTTTTTAACTCATATCGTTTCCGGTTGTATCGGGATTATTTAACCGCAGAGGGCGCAGAGAACGCAGAGGGAGAGAATACAGAGAGGAATAATTCGGATGCTACCGGATTTGATATCACAACTTAACACTATCACCTTCCCACGCCGCGATCGGGAGGCTCCTCGTCCGGGACAGGCAAAGAACTGGGTCTTACCTGCCGCTCCAAATACTTGCTCAAAGCGTAAGCGATATCCCCGCGAGTCATCGGCTTCAAAGGATTAATCTTATTAGTTGCGATATCAACATTAACAAACCCTTCATAAAGTGCAGTAGCCAAAGACTTTCTAGCCCAATTAGGAATTTCGCCTGCATCTGGATACTTAGCTAAAATTTCGGAAATGCTGGGTTCGGGAAACTGAAAAACCCCGTAAGCCTGAGCAAAAATCGCCAAAGCTTCAGCGCGAGTCACCCTTTGATTTGGGAAAAACATTCCGTCGCGATATCCACTCATCGTTCCCGTTTTCAAAGCAGTTTGAATCGCACTGTAAGCCCAGTAACTCTTCGGTACGTCCGGCACTTCCCTATCCGGTTTCTGAGCTGTTTTCCGGCGTTCCAAACCAAAAGTTTTCACTAAAATCACCGCCAAATCGGCGCGACTGACAAGGCCATCAGCATTAAAATTGCCACTGGCATCTTTATTCATCAATCCAGCACTCACAACCCGATCGATCGGGTCAATTATTTGTTGAGATTGAACCGCCATTGGGACTCCTTGCATTAGCGCGATCGCCAAAAAAATACTCACTAACTTTTTCACGATTTTAATCCTTTCTGTCGCTAAAACCATCATGAAAACAGCAGTAAGATTTTTTATGGTTCCATCGGTATTATTCTGTGGTTTCGGCGGTGCGCTAGATTTGGGGATTATATATTAAAATCAAACATTTGCTTCCGGCAAAGCGCCCTGCATTTTACCCAACCAATCAATCAAATTATCCAATTGCTTTTGGGCCGTCAAAACCGCCATACCTCGAATAGTAACCTTCCCCTTGCTGTAGACAAAACGAGAGCGCAAATGTTCCGGCAAATTAGCCTTGAGCAAATTCCAAGCAGGCTCTTCCATCGCAGTTTCCAAAACTATGTTCTGCTTATTCTCCGGTTTGATCCGAGAAAAACCGATTTTTTTAGCAATTTGTTTGAGTTCGACAACACGGATAAGTTGCTGGGCTGGCAGAGGAATTGGCCCATAGCGATCGCACCAATCAGCCTGAATCTGCTGTAATTCTTCAGGGGTATTAGCAGAAGCCACAGACCGGTAAGCGCTCATCTTTTGATCCAAATCTGCGATGTAATCGGCAGGAATAAACGCCGTCAAAGTTAGGTCAATTTGCGCGTCCTCAACTTTCGGAATTTCCTGACCCTTAATTTCCCGAATAGCCTCCTCTAACATTTCAGCATACAAATCAAAACCGATCGCCTCCATTTGACCAGATTGTTCAGTACCCAAAACATCACCCGAACCGCGAATTTCCATATCTCGGACAGCCAACTGATAGCCCGAACCCAACTGGGCAAACTCTTGAATAGCCCGCAGCCTCTGCCTTGCAGCATCAGACAGTTGGTTCTGCTTCGGATAAAACAGCCAAGCGTGAGCTTGAATCCCCGCGCGTCCCACCCGTCCCCGCAACTGGTAAAGCTGACCCAAACCAAACTTCTGCGCGTCTTCAATTAAAATTGTATTGACTCGCGGAATATCCAAACCCGACTCAATAATCGTCGTGCACACCAAAATATCAAACTCCGCCGCACTGAAAGTCAGCATGATTGATTCTAGTTCCGACGCCTCCATTTGACCGTGGGCGATCGCAATTCTGGCAGACGGAACCATCTCCTGCAACTGAACGGCCAACTCATCAATCCCCTCAATCCGCGGCACCACGTAAAAAACCTGACCGCCCCTATCCAATTCTTGACGAATTGCCGATCGCACCACTTCCGGGTTATAGGGAGCCAAATGCGTCTGAATCGGGCGTCTGGAAGGAGGGGGAGTCGAAATCAAACTCATCTCGCGAATCCCCGACAGCGACATATACAAAGTCCGGGGAATCGGCGTTGCTGTCAAAGTCAGAACATCTACCTCTGTTTTGAGAGATTTAATTGCTTCCTTTTGCTTAACTCCAAACCGCTGTTCTTCATCCACCACCAACAGGCCCAAATCCCGAAATTTAATGGCTTTGCTCAAAACAGCTTGAGTACCGACAATCACATCTAATTCCCCAGTCGCCAAACGCTTGTGAATCTCTCGGCGCTCGGTTTCAGTGCGAAAGCGATTGAGCAAACCAACTTCGATCGGATAAGGGGAAAAACGCTCCGAGAGCGTGTGATAGTGCTGTTGGGTCAAAATCGTCGTCGGCGCGAGCAAAGCCACCTGCTTGCCCGCCGTAACCGCCTTAAAAATCGCTCTCAGAGCCACTTCTGTCTTACCAAAACCGACATCGCCGCAGACCAAACGATCCATCGGTCGATCGCCCTCCATGTCGCGTTTCACATCCTGAGTTGCCTTCAACTGATCCGGGGTTGGCTGGTAAGGAAAAGAATCCTCTAATTCTTGTTGCCAAGGCATATCAGGAGGAAAAGCGTAACCTGTTTGTTTAGCTCTTTTAGCATAAAGATTCAGCAAATCCACTGCCAATTTCTTAACAGCTTTGCGAACCTTTGTTTTAGTTTTTTCCCAAGTTTGGCCTGTCAGCTTGTTTAAATCCGGTACTTTATCGCCTACAGTCCGAAACCTCGACAAAGCGCCCAATTGATCGGCCGCCACCCTCAGAGTACCGTCAGCGTATTGAATCAATAAATATTCGCGAGTTTCCCGATCGATCGTCAAACGTTCCAACTTGATAAATTTACCCACTCCGTGCTGGCGGTGAACCACATAATCACCAGGGCTTAATTTATTCGGGTCTACTTGCTTAGAAGCAGCACGACGGCGCTTGCGGACGTAGCTAAAAGTAGCGAGAGAATGCTGACCGTAAAATTCCCGATCGGTAATTAAAACTATCCGAAAAGTCGGCAGAATAAAACCTTCCAATTCTGCCAGCCCGCTGTACTTCAAAGCAACCGGAACGTGCTGCAATTGCAACTTGTCGATCGCCAAATAATCGCGCGGATTCACCACAAACTGAGCCGGACAGTCGTGTTCCGACAGCAGAGAAACCGATCGACTCGGTTGAGCAGAAACCAGAAAAATGGTAAACCCCCGATCGCGCTCTTCCCTGAGCATTTGAGACAGCTTTGCAAATTGGTGAGGCATCACCGGCACAGGCCTAGAAGCCAAATTAATCGCAGACGGTAGCTGGTCGCCCTCCGCAGAGCTTTGAAGTTTTTTAGCCGTAGAATCTTCTGCCAATTCTGAAAGTTCTAGCCTCTCGAAAGCTGCGACATCTGCCATAGATTCAGCAAAAGTGCGGTGAATTTTTGGAACTTTCAAATTAGCAATTGGCAATTTTTCTGTTTCCTCACCAGTAACTGCCGATTCCCGATTGCAATTATTCCACTGTTCCTGTGCATTCTCATACCAGCGGTCGCTGTGACCTTCGCACCCTTGGGGTTCGTCAATAACAACTAAAGTATTTTCAGTCAAATAATCCAACAAAGATGCAGGTTGCTCGAACGCTAAACCCAACAGCCTGCGGACAAATTTTTCGCCTTCATTTTCTGTGTCAACCGAGCCTATGTGGTTGATTTCGTCAACCTTTTTTTCAGATAAAACTGCTTTAATAATTGTGTTAAAATTAGTAGGGGTTAAAACTAACCGATCGACCTTATCGAGCGATCGCTGGGAAGACGGGTCAAACTCCCGAATTTGCTCCAAATCATCCCCAAACCATTCCAGCCGCACTGGCAACTCCGCCGCTACCGGAAACACATCGACAATATCGCCCCGGCGACTCCACTGGCCCTCCATTTCTACCAGAGTCACTCGATCGTAGCCCATCGACACAAGTTGGCGGTCAAGTATCTTCGAGTCTTGAACCGCACCTCGCTTCAGCGTCAGACAGTAGGGTTCAAAAGCAGCAGGCGGGGGCAAGTGACACTGGAGAGCTCTTTCGGTGGCTACAATCGCGATCGGCTTAGAATTAGGGTTTGTTTCTTGTTTCTCGACCAAATCCGCCAGCACCTGCATTTGTCCCCACGTCATTTCGTTCTCGTCGGAGTAAGATAGCTCGTAGGGCGAAGCCTCGGAAGTTGGGTAAAAATGCACAGTCTGCCAGCCCATAGCCTCTAGCCCTGCCACCCAACGGCCGGCTTCTTCTAGAGTTGCTGTCACTACCAGTAAACTCCGCCCTTCTTGCTGTGCGAGGGCGGAAGCTACTAAACCTTTGGGCAAACGGGCTACGCCGGACAGTTGCACGTAGCGATGGCGCTTGAGCTTGTTGAGGAGTTCTGTTGCTAGGGGCGATCGCCCCAGGGTACGAATTATTGAAGAGAAAGTCATGCGCTTTTAATTTTAATCCCCGATCGGCGAAGGCTCTTTCCCTTTGCCTGTTAAGGAGATTGTACGACAAACATCCCTGATTGTGCCGCTCTGCTGTTGACCGAAAGCATCCAGGATACCCGCCACGTGATTCATCTCGCGCAAGTCAAGGCTTCAATCTAAAATCTAAAATCTAAAATCGCGCAATCGATTGACGCCTGGGAACTTAACTGGAGATAGATTTGTGCTTTAATATGTCGATCCGGCGATCGCGATCGAGCCAGTTCCGTTAATATAGGGCCAGGTTTAGAAAAAATTTCGATTTTGCGATCGAGATTCGCAGCTTCCAGACCTCTCCTGTGACTGCACCCAAAGACGGATACCCTGCCACGTACTCAAGTTGTGAAGATGGAAGAATTTTAGACATTAGGGAAATCCCCCAGATACTGGCGGCGTCGTCAATCTAAAATCTAAAATCTAAAATCTAAAATCGACTAACCGGGCAGAGCGCTTCGCCGTTACTACCGAAAATTTTAGAAATGTCCTCAAATATAGACCTTCTGATTGTTCTCCTGCTGGTTTTCCTCAATGGCTTGTTTGTGATGTCAGAGATGGCCATCATCTCTGTACGGAAGGTGAGACTGCAACAGATGGCCAACCAAGGTTCGATCAATGCCCGTGTAGCCTTGGATCTGGCGAATGCCCCCAATCAGTTCTTGCCGACAGTTCAAATCGGGATTACGATGCTAGCCATTCTGTCGGGCGCTTTTGGGGAAACGACGGTTGCTAAAAGGGTAGAGCCTTTGTTACGGTTGATTCCTGCCTTGGGACCCTATTCTCAGACGATCGCCTCAGTAGTAGCAGTTTTAACCATCACTTATCTGACCTTAATTATCGGGGAACTCGTGCCGAAGCGGCTGGCACTCAACAACCCAGAGCCGATCGCCTCAAGCGTAGCAATTCCCATGCGAATGCTCTCAAAAATCGGCGCTCCTGCGGTTTATCTGTTAAGTTATTCCACTGACTTAGTGATGCGGATCATGGGGATTGTGCCTTCTACAGAACCGCAAGTTACAGAGGAAGAAATTAAAGTTTTAATCGAGCAAGGAACAGAAGCCGGAACCTTTGAAGAAGCCGAACAAGATATGGTGGAAAGAGTGTTTCGTTTGGGCGATCGGCGAGTCAGCGCCTTAATGACCCCGCGTCCCGATCTTACCTGGCTCGATCTGGATGATTCAGTGGAAGAAAACCGCCAAAAAATGCTCGGCAGTGGTCATTCTCGGTTTCCTGTGTGTCAAGGAGGACTCGACAACGTTGTCGGTTTAGTACACGTTACTGATATGCTGTCTCGGACTTTAACTGGTCAACCCCTAGATTTAAGCGCTTCTTTACGACGACCGTTATTTGTACCGGAAAGCACGCGGGGTTTAAAAGTATTAGAACTTTTCAAACAATCGAGCAATCAAATTGCCTTGGTAGTAGACGAATACGGCGTGATTCAAGGATTGGTTACAGTCAACGACATTTTAGTCGAACTCGTTGGCGACTTTCCCTCGATTGAAGATGCTGACGAACCTCAAACCGTGCAGCGCGAAGACGGTTCTTGGCTGTTAGACGGAATGCTAGCAGTCGAAGATTTTTTTGAGCTATTTGGAATCGAAGAGTCAGCCGAACACAAAGGAAGTTACCACACAATGGGCGGTTTTGTGATTACAAATTTGGGGAAAATTCCCACAGCAGCCGAGCATTTTGAGTGGAACGGTTTGCGCGTGGAAGTAGTCGATATGGACGGCAACCGAGTTGATAAAATCTTGGTAATGCCGATCGACTCAACGGGCGATCGCTCCCCCAGCCAGCCAAAAACCCAAAACTAAAAACCATGTAATTTTAATCCATCGACA
>NZ_JAUBOQ010000007.1:114214-123335 GCF_036700325.1 Microcoleus sp. Z1_B2 | reverse complement strand
TAGGGGCGGGTTCACCAACCATCATCGCCGGAAACAAACAATCTCAAAAACCCGCCCCCACCCAACGATAAATCATCTCGACTCAACGGGCGATCGCTCCCCCAGCCAGCCAAAAACCCAAAACTAAAAACCATGTAATTTTAATCCATCGACATCATACCCGTAGGGGCGGGTTCACCAACCATCATCGCCGGAAACAAACAATCTCAAAAACCCGCCCCCACCCAACGATAAATCATCACCTACATTTAGGAATTAAATATAAATATCAGGTTGATGTGAATTATTGGTGAGTGAGTGGGGCGGGTTTTTATATATTGTTGGTTATCATTATATATTGTTGGTGAACCCGCCCCTACGAGTTCGCCAATTGTACAATAACGAATCAACCAGACATAATATCACTTCTTGTTTTTTCTTTCATCTTTCCGCAAAGATTCCAGAATAGAACTGCCCACATAATTGCTAAAAACTACCTCTCCAGCTTGATTGTAGTGGCAGCAGCTATCTACATAAACTGCCTCTTTAGTCTTGTCAAAAACATTGACAGCATTCACTAGATTGATCTTATTTTTTTCCAAATTAGGAAACTTCTTGAAAAGAGCCGGATATCCAATTTGCACAGCTTTAGCATAAGGAGTATCCTTATTAAAAGCAATCTGCTTTTCGGATTCACTAAACACCCTTTTCGTCTGATAATATTGATTAGGCTGAAGAACATGAAAATAAGGCACATTACTAGCAGACAGAACTTTGTGCATAAAAATTGAACTTTTTACCCAATTCTGGGCCATTTGTTCAAAAGCGGCTGAATCCGGTAAAACTGACTTATTAGTATTGATATAAATAACGCTGCCGCCGTCATCTTTTTTTTGTGTAGTCCGTTCTTGTTCAAACTTAATAACATCGGTTTTATAGTTATTAACTAAATTTTGAACGTAAACAGAAGTCAAAGCATCGCACGCAGCTAAAGAGCAGTTTTGCAAACGTTCCAAACCCTGACTAATCCTAGCTTTATTTTCTTGGATTCTGATAGTTGCTTTCATCGCTTTTGTAGAAAGGCTATTATTCGCCAAGCTAGTCAGCGGCAAAATGTGCTGAATACTTGGCATTGTCAAATCGACTTGATTTTTATTGTTTAAGTTAGAAAGTGCTACTTCATTAAAACCATCTATATTGACTACCAGATCCAGTTCTTGCCCTAAAGCCAAAAAATAGTTTAGAATTAATAATTGCTGGGGTTGTTTGTAGCCTCCGGTAGCAAAAGACAAAATTACAAATTCTTTATCTTTCAAACCCGGAAGCTGCTTGAGGTATTGAGGCAAAATTTTGTTTTGAACTTCAAATACTGCATAATTAGAAGCCACAGAACCGCCAAAAACTCCGATAATAAATTGATTTTTCTTGGTTTTTTTCAAAGGGTAATCATAAGGAGAGATAAATCCGTAGTTGTTAACCTTAAAACCAGGGCGAAAATCGGGGCCTGGTTGTTGAATAAATCCAAAAAAAGGATGAAACCTTTCAACAATAGACTGATTCAGC
Organism: Microcoleus sp. Z1_B2; assembly: GCF_036700325.1. NCBI lineage: Bacteria > Bacillati > Cyanobacteriota > Cyanophyceae > Oscillatoriales > Microcoleaceae > Microcoleus > Microcoleus sp. Z1_B2. The sequence goes on along the minus strand of NZ_JAUBOQ010000007.1, from coordinate 121,793 downwards.
CGCACTCCTTCTAAATTAATTCCTAAATCTGACTTGTTTTGCACCTTTTCTCTAGCATAGAAAAATTGCTTGTGCTTGAGAAAATACCATCCCAAGGAACCGACTTCGAGGAAAACCAGTAAAAGCGCTAAGTTAATCAAAGTTATCTTGAGGAATTCTTGCCCTCTTTTGAGAAATTTTAAATCTTTCATAAACCTCTATTTCGATTCTCTTACTACTTTAATAATAGAACTAGAAACATAGTTTGCCAATAGTTCGTCTCCGACTGAATTATAGTGGCAGCAGGCATCTTTGTAAACCGTTTCTTTGGTATTGTCTAAAATATTCACTGCACTAAAAATATTAACCCCAGCTTTTTGCAAATCATCGACTTTGGACAACAACACCGGATAACCTTTTTTCACTCCTTCAATGTAGGGACTCTCTTTGTTAATCGCGATTTCGTTTTCCTTGGCGGTAAACGCTCGCTGAGTGGGATAATACTGGTTGGGCTGGATAAAGTGAAAATACTTAATTTTTCTACTTGATAAAATTTGATTCATCCCGATCGACGATTCGTACCACATCGATGCCATTTTGTCAAAAGCAGCGGCGTCCTGCAAAACAAAGTCAGCTTTGGGAATGTAGACTATACCGCTATTTGCCGTGTCGGAGTTGGATTGTTTGACTTGTGAATCGTACTTGACAACTGCTTGCTGGTAATTGTTGACTAATTGTTTCACCTGTAGCGAGGTGACAGCGTGACACAAAGCAAGTTGACAAGTTTGCAATTTGTCAATACCTGCTTTTAATTGTTTTTTGTTTTCGTTAATTTGCACGATCGAGCTCATCGCTTCCGGCGACAAGTTGTTGTTGGCTAAACCAGTCAGAGGCTGTATGTGCTGAACGCTGGGCATTCCTATTTCTACTTGGGCTTTGTTGTTTAAATTTGACAGCGCTACTTCGTTAAAACCATCAATATTGATGACTAAATCTAATTCTTGACCCAAAGCCAGAAAGTAATTTAAAATCAATAATTGTTGGGGCTGTTTGTAGCCGCCATTCCCAAAATTTAAAACAATAATTTCCTTGTTGGCAAATTCTGGATAAGTTTTCAATTTGTTAGACAATCTGCGAGTTACGTATTCATCGACTGCAAAATTATTCGCAACTGAACCGCCAAAAACTCCGATGATAACTTGATTTTTATTAGTTGTAATAAACGGATATTCGTAAAGTGAAAAAAAGCCGTGTTTGTTGACTTTTAACTTTAATTTTTCATTGGTGAAAGCACCTTGTTTGAGTACATAGCCAAAAAGTGGGTGCAGTCTTTCTACGATAGATTCATCAAGTCTAATGCCGATCCTTTCAATATCTTCTACTACTTTTTCTTTGGCTTTAGTTCTGGTATAAAAAAACTGTTTTTGGTTGAGAAAATAAAAAGCTAGGGACAAAGCTTCCAGAGAAATAAAGGCGATCGCCAAATTAACCGCGATTATACTTAATATATTTTTGCCTTTTTTCAGCGCCGTTGAATCTTTCATGAAATTTGACTGATTACGGTTGTTTTTTGGGGAATTGAGACTGCTTCAAATTTTCGCACAAATTGCGGTTAATCAGGATACTAGCCAGTCGGTGTCCGAGTTCATTCCAGTGACCCCCACAGGGTACAGAATTATCAAAACCGTGGGCGCAGACTTGATATTTTTCAGTATAACCTTGAAACTGTTCGGATAAATTCAGTACCCGAAAACCCTCGCGCGCGCCCAATTTTTCCAGCCGCCTATCGGGATAAAACAAATCCTGAATGTTGTTCTTTTTCGTAAAATCTTTTCGCATCTTGGCATCCCGTTCAACTTGGATCGGATCGCCGATCGTCACAAGCAAGAACTCAGCATTTTTCTGCACGACTTCATTCCGCATCGTCACTATCAAACCCTCTGTCACCCTCCAAGCCTCTTCCCAAGCTGCATTCTCAGGTTCCTTGAGGTTTTTGGTACTTAAAGTGGTAAAATCCTCAGATAACTCGCGCTTTTTCCTTTCTAAGTCTACTTTTTTAATGACCTGCAAAATGCGCGAATTTTTGACTATCAAACTGGGCATTCGGTCTACGAAGGAAACTGCTCTTTCGTTGCGATCGATCGGCGCCAGATTGCGAAAAGACATATCCGGTACTAGCTTGCCGCTAGCATCGTAAGCAAAAAATGGTCGGTAGCGATCGTATTCTAATTGTGGCGAATTGTTAATTATATCATTCCCAATAAAAAAGGCAAGAATTACAATGTCAGGACTGTAATCCCACACTTTTTCTCGCAGCATTATCAATTCTTGAGCAGTACCGTAGCCCTGCACCCCGAAATTCATTACCTCAACATTTTTGCGTCCCTTAACAGCTTCGCAGTTGCCTAACTTGCGTTCCAATTTTGACCAGAAAGTTTGTTCGACAGGTACGTGAATTGCTTCGGTGAAAGAATCGCCCAAAACCGCAACGCGCAAAGTATTTGGAGGTTTTACTTTTGTATGTTCACGATCGCGCAAACCCTCGCTATTCACCTGCACAAAACTCGCACCTTCCCCATTCCACTCCCCCGACGCACCAGGTTTCAGCTTCCAGCCCAAATTCGGATCGGAAGTGTGAAAACGAGTTGGCGCCGAGTCTACGAAATCTCCTATTTTGGGATAGCCTTCAATCCTGGCTACCCGCAATCCAATTTCACCAATTACCACCCCCATCAATAAACCGCCGAGTGTCAAACCCAAATTGACACCCAAATTTTTCAACTTGCTCATTATTTCAAAACAGCGTGTAAATAAATGGAGCAATCACAGAACCCTGACTCAATACAATCAAAGCTCCCAAAAAAACTAAAGTCACAATGAGCGGCAACAGCCAATACTTTTGACGTTCTTTCATAAACGCCCACAAATCTTTGAGAAAGTCTAAAGTTGCTTCAAACACTTAAAAAGGACGCTCCATACTAACTTTTGTTCTTGCTTTACTTGGGACGCGGTAAGTATCCATTTTAGGATTGAGTTTTCGCCGCATGGCATCTTCGCCGAAAATGTTTTTGATCGCTCCCATCGGCCAAACTATCAGGTAAAAAACTATCCCTAGGACGATCGGCGTTTCGATTTTGTTAAGAATAATTCCAAAGCGCATCCACGCGTGATAAACGGGATTAAGCGATTTCGGCGCCACCAATGCTAGCAGCACCATCACTCCGCAGATTGCCCAAGGCCACCAAGGTAGAGAATGCCGCCGCAGTAAAGGTACTGCTAAACCGAACAGCACTGCAATCAAGCCGCCAATTAGCAGCCCGAAATCGCGCAAGCCTTTTTTGTCGAGTTTTTTAATTTCGTCGCTCATGGGGAAGAAGGAAGAAGGAAGAAGGAAGAAGGAAGAAGGAAGAGGGAAGAAAGAAGAAGGAAGAAGGAAGAATGACAATTGCCAACTAACAACTCACAACTGCCCACTGCCAACTTACTAATAATTAATCTAGTTCAAATTCATTTTTCCAAGCATCATCTTGTTTCCAAGGAATTTGTTCTGACTTGGGAAGCAAGTAATTTTCCAAAACCAGATAGTCCATTTCGGTTCGCATGAAACAGCGGTAAGCATCCTCTGGAGTGCAAACAATGGGTTCGCCTCGGACGTTGAAAGAAGTATTTACCACAATAGAACAGCCCGATCGCTTTTCAAAATGGCTGATTAAGTCATAGTAGCGAGGATTGGTTTCTTTGTGAACAGTTTGAATGCGAGCCGAGTAATCGACGTGGGTGACAGCCGGAATTTCCGATCGCGGAATGTTGAGCTTTTCAATGCCAAACAACTGCTCTTGTTCCGCAGTCATGGGAATGCGGAGACTGGATTTGACAGGTGCTACCAATAGCATATAAGGGCTAGAATGGTCAATCTCGAAATAATCCGCAACTCGTTCGGCTAAGATTGACGGAGCAAAAGGTCGAAAAGATTCCCGATATTTAATTTTCAGGTTCATCACGGACTGCATTTTAGCACTGCGGGGATCGCCAATAATCGATCGACCGCCCAGAGCCCGCGGCCCAAATTCCATCCGCCCCTGGAACCATCCCACCACATTTCCCTGTTCCAAAATTTCCGCCAACTGCGGCATTAATTCGGCATCATCTAATCGATGATAGCTAGCTTTGACAGCATCCAAATATTCGAGAATTTCTGCGTCAGTAAACCTTGGGCCCAAATATGAGCCCCGCATTTGATCGTGACAAGTTAAATGAGCAACCGACTTCGCCACAGTTGCCACCGCTGGGTTGGCAGTGAGAACTTCCGTCCTCTCCTCAACCGCTGCGTTTGTAGTGATAAGTTCAGTCTTGAGGGCTTCTCTACTATTTGCTGTCGAGTTCGCGCTCACAGTGCGAGTTTGTTCGCAATACTGATACCAAATCGCCAAAGCCGCGCCCAAAGCACCGCCAGCATCTCCTGCTGCCGGCTGAATCCAAATATCTTTGAAAATACCTTCCCGCAAGAGTCTGCCGTTAGCAACACAGTTGAGAGCAACGCCGCCGGCCATACAAAGATAATCAACATCCAATTCTTTTTTAACTGTTCTGCACAGTCGCAAAACAACTTCTTCGGTAACAACTTGAATGGAAGCTGCAATGTCCATTTCTCGCTGAGTCAATTTTCCTTCAGCTTGACGCGGCGGCCCTTCAAACAGTTCGTCAAACTTCTTGTTTGTCATGGTTAAGCCAACTGTATAGTTGAAATAATCCATGTTCAAACGAAAAGTTCCGTCATCTTTGAGGTCGATTAAATAGTTGAGAATCTTGTCTACATACTTGGGTTCGCCATAAGGAGCTAAACCCATGAGTTTGTATTCGCCAGAGTTGACTTTGAAGCCTGTGTAATAGGTGAAAGCTGAATAAAGCAAACCCAAGGAGTGGGGAAAATCGATTTCCCACTGAGGTGTAAGTTGGTTCCCATCTCCCAACCAAACTGAGGTTGTTGCCCACTCGCCCACGCCGTCGAGGCACAAAACGGCTGCTTTTTGAAACGGGCTGGGGAAAAATGCGGATGCTGCGTGGGATTGGTGGTGTTCGGTAAATAGCAGAGATGGCAGTTTATTTGTTTTGCAGTTTGCTATTGCTGCCAGATCTCTTTTGAGCATGGTTTTGAGGTAAAGCTTTTCTTTGAGCCATATCGGCATGGCGGCTAGGAAAGAGCGAAAACCTTGGGGTGCGTAGGCTAAATAGGTTTCGAGAAGGCGCTCGAATTTGACTAAAGGTTTGTCGTAAAAGACTATTCGATCGAGCTCCCGCAAATCTATGTTCGCTTCTTTCAAGCAATAAACGATCGCATTCTTAGGGAATCTGGCGTCATGCTTTTTGCGGGAAAATCTTTCTTCCTGCGCTGCTGCTATAATTTCTCCGTCGCGAATTAAGGCTGCGGCGCTGTCGTGATAGTACGCCGAGATTCCAAGTATGTTCATCGCTCTCCTCACAAATCGCAATGCGTTTGCTTTTGACTATTTAGAATAGCTAACGATTATAGCTGCTTCAGTGCTGATTGGGAATTTAATTTTGCGATCGCCTCTAATTTTACCTGGATCGATGTCGGTGGGAAGCCCTCGGACGATCGGCTGTTAGACAGCATTTAAGTTAGCGCCGGCTTATCCTGCGCCCCCAAGCTCTGAAGTAAGTTACCACCGGGAATTGATAAAATTCACCTACCAACCACAGCACAATGCCTAAATGGGACAAAAAAGCTAAGCCTGTCCAAGCTAGGGGCAGCCACGACAACCTGCTGCCGGGAACCGGGGGAAAATAGTAAGCTGAAAGTCCCAGCAAGGTAGTGGGAAGGAAAATTAGACCAATAGCCGCTGCCCAGTAGGGCCATCCGAATTCTACGCCTTCGAGGTGGGCTCCTATCCACTGTTTGCCGTTCCAGTGCCAAGTTACGGGCGGTTGGCGATCGGCCATTTGGAGCGATTGTCTTTCAACGCTTGCGGTATAAATGTGCTGGCAGAAGTTGCAAGCTAGGGCGTCCATCATCGGCATGGTAGAAATTTGACCGGTGCGGCACACGGGACAGGGATATGTATCTTGAGGGTTGAAAGGTCGGGTTGATTTTTTGAAAATCTGCATAGATCAGGCTGTTTGTCAAGATATTGAGCGATCTTAACAGAGTTTTGTCTGTAGATTATGGGTTGGGTAAGGTGGGTTTTGCCTGTAAAATAGCATCCTGTAGGGGCGGGTTTTACGAATAATATTTAATGACCGCAAACCATCTATATAAACCCGCCCCCACACTAATAACCCAGATCAACCTTTCTTTCGCTCGAAGCATAAAAATGTAAATTGCGATTTATCGCCTTGTGGGGGCGGGTTTATGAGATTATTGATTTTAGGCAAATATTGTTGGTAAAACCCGCCCTACAGATTAATGATTAATGGTCGATGATTGGGATTAATTGCGGTGATTGTTGCTGTACCGAATTCGGGCTCCTGCCCAGTGAAGTTTTTCCCTCAAAGTGTTGAAATAAGAATAGTTTTCCCGCAAAATGATAAACTTGGCTTCGCAGTCCGCCCTCCGCACGTCTACGCGGTGTCCTGGCCAAATTGCAGTACCTAAAACCCCGTCTGTCCAGAGTTTGGTACTGAGTTCGTAATCTGCTAAAGGCCAAATGCTGACGACTGAACCGGGCGGGAGGACGATCGCCCGACTGGATAAACTCAAAGGGCAAATTGGAGTAACGGCGATCGCCTCCATTCCTGAGTGCATTATCGGCCCGTTGGCAGATGCAGTGTAGCAAGTCGAACCGGTGGGAGTTGCCACAATTAAACCGTCGCCTTGATATTGATCGACTACTTCGCCGTCAACTTCCATTTCTAGAATACAGCTCGGCATTCGATCGGCTGAAGCAGGTTTGACACACATTTCATTTAGTGCCAAAAATCGATCGCTTTGGGGTTCGAGATTGGTTCTGTTTCCCTCAAAAACTGTTGCCTGCAACATCATCCGCGTCTGCACAGCATACCTGTCTTCCGCAAGTCTGTCCCAAATCTCCTCAGTCTTTTGGAAATCCTCAAAAGACTCGGTTAAAAAACCCAGATGTCCCCCCACATTCGCTGCCAAAATCGGGATGCCGTCAGCCGCCAAATTCCGCGCTGCAGCTAGGGCCGTACCGTCGCCCCCCAGAACTACCGCTAAATCAATTGGGGTATTACTAGAAGCTAAAAACACCGGATACGGGTTATCTTTCGGGCCACTGGGCCCCATTAAAACCTGACACCCGCGACTTTCTAATTGGCGGGCACATTGTTCTGCCCACCTCTGGCTGAGGGTATCTCTGGCTTTGTGGGCGATAATTACTTGTTTTAGTTGCACAACCTATCGATTTTAGATTTTAGATTTTAGATTTTAGATTTTTAGATTTTAGACTGAATTGCCGCGACCGGGACGATCGCACTGTACATCGATTTTAGATTTTAGATTTGAGATTTTAGATGATTAGATTTTAAACTGAATTGCCGCGACCGGGACGATCGCAGTGCACATCGATTTTAGATTTTAGATTTGAGATTTTAGATGATTAGATTTTAGACTGAATTGCCGCCACCG
>NZ_JAUBOQ010000007.1:96103-114114 GCF_036700325.1 Microcoleus sp. Z1_B2 | reverse complement strand
GGACGATCGCAGTGCACATCGATTTTAGATTTTAGATTTGAGATTTTAGATTTTTAGATTTTAGACTGAATTGCCGCCACCGGGACGATCGCAGTGCACATCGATTTTAGATTTTAGATTTGAGATTTTAGATTTTTAGATTTTAGACTGAATTGCCGCGACCGGGACGATCGCAGTGCACATCGATTTTAGATTTGAGATTTGGGATTTTAGATGATTAGATTTTAGACTGAATTGCCGCCACCGGGACGATCGCACTGTACTCGGAAAAATATTATTCCGATGCCACAGGGCATCTCCCCTGGGAGACTCTCCCTCTGGTTTATAGAAATTCCAAAAAGTAATCCAATTTTTTGAAAGCTCCAAACCCTTATCTCATCTGTCATTTCCAATACTTTAATCGAAAATCAAAATCTGTCATTCCCAATTCTTGAATCTAAAATCTAAAATCTAAAATCTAAAATCGTATTACCCGTCGCTGCGGCTGGATTTGGGCCGTGGCCAGATAATGCTGGAATCGGCCGCGAGTAGGCTAGAAACTGCGCTGGCCCCAAAGCGGTTGAGGTGGCTGGGGTCAACAAAATAGTCATTGCGGCCAGGCCACCGCTGGGACAAGTCGCGGAAAGCGAAGCCTTTTTGCCGCGAGAGTTGCTGCATTCGCTGCCGAAACTGCTGTTCTGCCCGCAGGCGAGTTCCGTCTAGGTAGTCGTCGGTGAGGGGCAAATTGACGAAAATTAGGGGAATTTTGCGAGCTTTGGTAAATGCTACAACTGAATTAAAGGCTGCTGCTTGTTTGCCTCCGAGGTAGAAGTCTTTGTAGTCGCGATCGTATTGGCCTGAAACATAAGCGCGTTGTCGATAATAAGTGTTGGGATTGTACTTGCCCGACATAGCCATGAATCCGTTGGAGTCGATCGAATCTGCCAATTGGTTGAGTTGTCTGATGGCTACTGTTGTGCGTCGCGAGACTGGAATCAATTCTGCTTTTTGGGTTGCTGCATCTGCTGCGATCGGTTTTAACTCATATTTTGCAGCATTTGAGGCAACGGGCAAGATGGCCGTTCCACTAGAGAGGGATTTGATTGGGGGGAGTAGGGGTTGGGTGTCAGCAACGGGCAAGATGCCCGTTCCACTAGAGAGGGATTTGATTGTGGGGAATAGGGGTTGGGCATCTTGCCCGCCCCTGAAAGGTTGATCTACAGAGGTAAATGCTTTGCGGAAATTGTTGTTAGCGCAGGGCTGCGGGAATCTGTAACACGCCGGAATCACGTTGGGCTCATCGGACGGCAGTTGGGGGCGAATGCCTGCTGCTAAAAGTTGGCTGCCTTCAGAATCGACGATCGAATTAAAAGTGCGATCGTCCCGGCCGCTGTTAAATGCCCGCACGCCGTCTGCCCAGATAATCATTTGAGGCAAATGACCGGGCTTCAAAAGCCGCCGCAGTTGAAAGTCAACTACTTGTGCAGTTGCGCCGTTGACTGAAAAGTTAAATACTTTTAAGCCCCGCCGACCTCTTTGGGCCAAAGATTGTTTTAGCTGTTTGGGATCGACGCCCTGCAATGCGCGGGAACTGCCGACAATCAAAACATCTGGTGGGCCGACTGTGGCAACGTAGGATAGGTAAAGTTCGAGTTGTTCGTTGAGTAAATCGCTGCTGAAGCTGACTCTACTGGCTTGCGATCGGGTGGCGCTAGCTTGCTGCTGGGAATAAACGAGGTTTCTCATGTACTCGATTACTTTTTTCTCCGCAAACGCCCGTCTGGGACTGCCGGGGGGAACCGCTTGCATCCAGGCGACGGCTTGCACCCACAGGGCGGCTACTTCGTCCCAGTCTTGTTTTGAATTGGCTGATTGAGCCAAATTAGAAGCTTGGGTGGCAAAGTTAATTGACTCCGTGAAGGCGTCGTTTTGCGCGCAAGAGGGCAGGCTGAGGGATTTTCTGGTTTTGTTGCGGTTTTGAGCTAACAGAGACGTTGGGGCCTGCGCTAGGACGGCGGATTCGTCGATCGAACCCGATGGCGCTGCGGTGTTGGGCGGCTTCGTTGACGAACATCCCAAAGTTACGGCTAATACAGCCGCTGCGGCGCAGGTACGTTTGAGGATGCTGGTGCTGATGCTAGCAATGTAGCGGCGAATCATAAAGCTTTCAGCGATCGCGAAACATTAATAGATATTACCGCAAGCGGCCATTCCTCGGCAGCCGCGATCGTGACTTTTGAGTATTTATGTATGGGATTCGATGACTGCTTCGGCTTGCAGGGCGATCGACCTCAATTTATCCAATGTATCCTGGTTCGCACTCTCCCACAACCCCCGCTGACGAGCTTCTAGCAATCTTTCCGCCATATCTCGCAGTGCCCAAGGATTGTTTTCTTGAATAAATGTCTGCACTTTCTCATCAAAAATGTAAGCCTCGGCGATTCCTTCATACATAAAATCCTCTACACAATTTGCCGTAGCATCGTAAGCAAACAAAAAATCAACAGTTGCTGCAATTTCAAACGCACCTTTATAACCGTGTCGCATCGCACCTTCTATCCATTTTGGATTCACAGCCCTGCTGCGATAAACCCGTGCAATTTCTTCCCGCAGTTGCCGCACTTTCGGATTCTCAGGAATCGAGTTGTCTCCGAAATAAGTTTCAGGATTTTTGCCTTGCAAATTGCGGATTGCGGCCGTCATTCCCCCTTGAAATTGATAATAATCATCCGAGTCGAGGATGTCGTGTTCGCGGTTGTCTTGGTTTTGCAGAACTATTTGCATTTGGCCGAGGCGTTTTTCAAATGCTTCGGGTGCAGAACATCCCCATTCACCCCCCCTAACCCCCCCTTGTAAAGGGGGGGGACAAGAGTTGGAATTAGCCTCAGAACTTAATTCACCCCCCCTAGCCCCCCCTTGTAAAGGGGGGGGACAAGAGTTGGATTTAGCCCCCCCTTGGTAAGGGGGGGTTGGGGGGGTATTCTCTGGTTGTAAAGGAGAGGAATTAGATTTAGCCCCCCCTTGATAAGGGGGGGTTGGGGGGGTACTTGTATAGGCGTAACTGCTCCAATTAATGTAAGCTTTTGCTAAATCGCTGTCGTCTGTCCAGTTTTGAGCTTCAATTATGCCTTGAAGTCCTGCGCCGTAAGCACCTGGTTTTGAGCCAAACACTCGAAATTGCGATCGCCCTTGCGCCTCTTCCTGACTCAAACCTGTAGATTCCCAATACAAAATCTCTTCCTTAACTTGTGCTGCTAAAGGGTTGTCTTCTGCCGATTCGTCTAAATCTGCCACAGCTTTTACCGCACTATCAAACAAATCAATTAAATTAAAAAAAGCATCGCGGAAAAAGCCAGAAATTCGCAAAGTAACATCAACGCGCGGTCGCCCCAAAACAGAAATCGGCAAGATTTCAAAATCTACAACCCGGCGCGAAGGGCCATCCCAAACAGGTTGAACTCCTATCAATGCTAGGGCTTCTGCGATGTCGTCTCCTCCCGTCCGCATGGTGGATGTTCCCCACACTGACAAACCCAAAGTTTTCGGATATTCGCCGTTTTCTTGGGTGTATCTTTCGATTAAATTTTCAGCAGCAACTCTGCCAACTCTCCAGGCGGTTTCTGTGGGAATGGCGCGGATATCTACGGAGTAAAAATTGCGACCGGTGGGCAATACATCTGGTCTGCCGCGAGTGGGCGCGCCGGATGCGCCGCTTGGTATGTGCCGCCCATCTAGCCCGCGCAAAAGGTTGGTAATTTCTTGGTTTGTTTGGAGGAGGGAAGGTAAAAGATAGTTATTTATCCAGTCTAATTCTTGTTGGGGTGCTTCTCCTATTTGGATATTGTTAACCGCAGATGAACGCGGATTAACGCGGATGTTTTCGATTAAATTATCTACTAATTCAGCGGCTTTTTCTTCTAGTTCTGCTGTTAAATCGCCGGCTGTGCGGTTCTGAATTTTTGATGTCGGATCGGCTGTTAACGGGTCGAAGTCTAGGTCTAAATCCTTAGCTAGGGCGCGGGTTAAGCCCGATCGCCCGTTGGTGGGATGGCGGGCAATCGCAATTATCAAATCTCTCAACTGTCTACCTTCGGGACACTGCCCAAAAATGTGCAATCCGTCGCGAATTTGGGATTCTTTGAGTTCACAAAGATAGCCGTCGGTGCGAGTGATAAATTCTGTAAATTCTGATTTATTTAGTTGTATTCCTAAGTCTTTATCTAAGTTTTCTTTGTTGGTGAGGGCGAGAATGCGATCGCGAATCATGGGCAATCTGGACGGATCTAAACTTTGGGCTTCGCAATACTCATCAATTAAGGTTTCTAACTGCTGCAAAGGCCCGTAGAGTTCGGCGCGAGTCATTGGCGGTGTCAGGTGGTCGATAATCACAGCTTGCGATCGTCTTTTTGCTTGGGAACCTTCCCCCGGATCGTTGACAATGAAGGGATAAAAATTCGGCATCGCGCCTAACGCCACTTCTGGATAACATTTGTTAGACAATGCTATACTTTTACCGGGAAGCCATTCTAAATTGCCGTGTTTTCCAGCATGAATTATAGCATCAATTCCCAATTTTTCTCGCAGCCAGTAATAGTAAGCTAGATAATTGTGGGTAGGTTCTAAGTCGGGGGCGTGATAATTTAACGCGGGGTCAAGTTCGTATCCACGCGATGGTTGAATTCCTACAAATACATTACCGAACTGAATCCCCGGAATCGGAAAAGACGTATTGTTGCTTATAAAATCTTGTGCATAGCTTCCCGGAAGCCCCCATCTTTTACAAATCCCATCTTGCACTTCCTGCGGCAAAGTAGCAAAATATTCTTCATATTCTGCCAAATCCAATGATTGATGAACAGGCCGCAATTCGCGTCCTTCCGGGTCATTTGTCACGCCCGAAGTCAGGAGTTCAATTAACTCGTTGCCGCTAGCGGGGATGTTTTCAATTTGATAGCCAGCTTGCTGCATAGCTTTGAGGATTTCGACACAGCTAGCGGGCGTATCTAAGCCGACGCCGTTGGCTAAGCGGGCGTTGCGAGTGGGGTAATTTGCTAGAATTATGGCGATGCGTCTGTTGGCGGCTGGGGTTTGTTTCATCTTCACCCAATTCGCAGTTAAATCTGCTACAAATGAAATGCGATCGCCTGCAGCGACATAGCCTACTACATCTGTTTCTAATTCGCTGTTCCAAGTCTGTACGGCTTTAAAAGAAACAGCCCTAGTAATGATTTTGCCATCTACTTCTGGCAATGCTACATTCATCGCCACATCGCGGGGCGAAAGTCCCTGAAGTTCCGTTTCCCACTGTTCCAAACCGCCACCGCTGAAGATTGCTTGCAATACAGGAACATCTAAGGATTTTAAGCTGTTTTGTTCCGGTTCTTGACTGCTGAAACCGGAGACTGCAAAACTTGTGGTATTGAGCAATAATTGAATTGGTTCTGATTCTTTTGGTTTAAAATACTCTAGCAATTCTATTTGCAAATCTGGTTCCCGCAGAGAAGACACAAAGACGGGAACTGGGACTAAATTTCGCTCTGCTAGAGCTTGACAGAGTGCATCAATTGGTGCTAGGTTTCCTGATAAATAATGAGCGCGATAAAATAAAATTCCGACCGTAGGGGCGGTGCCCCCGTGCCCGCCCTCGCCGTGCCTTTTAGGGAGTGTTTCCAAACCCGGAGATCCCCCCCAGCCCCCCTTCTTAAGGGGGGAGGAAGAAGTTGTCAAATTCCCCCTTCTTAAGGGGGATTTAGGGGGATCTGAATCTGGTTGTAAAGTTGCAAAACACGCCCCCGCTTCTCCGTCCCAATCATAAATTCCGACGCGGGAAACTGTTTGAGGTAGTGGCGGGTTGTAAGCAGTTTTCAGGCAAGTATCGGCGGCAAATTTTAGTGCATTAACAAAGTTTTGGACTCCGCCTTCTGTGAAATAGCGCCACAGTTGATTGACTGCTGACAGCGATACATTGGAATGGCTGATTAAATCGGGATCGGGACTGTCTTCTCCCGGCATTACAATCAGTGATGCGTTAGTTCTCTGCACCGTTTCCCGGAGAATTTCTAAGCCGTAAGACCAATAAGAACGCCCTCCTAACAGTCTTAAGATTATGACCTCTGCGCGTTCTAAAACTTCTTCGGCATAAGTATCAATTGTTAGTTGTTGCTGCAATTGAAGCAGGTTTACTGCGCGCACTTTGGGAAATTTTGCCGGCATTTTGGATGCAGCGACTGCGAGTGTTTGAATGTCGGTGTCAGCAGCACTAATAAATACTATTGGTGCTGGGGTTTGCTGAATAAAAATTACTCCTTCGGCTTGGGGGTTCCAGCCTCCTGGTGTTGCGGCTATTTTGTGCATTAATTTTTAGTTTATGTTGATAAATAATGAAAGGTGCGATCGCTCTTAGTATAACATGACTTATTTTCAATCCGGTTGTATTAGAATATTTGAACCGCAGAGGGCGCAGAGTACGCAGAGGAAGAGAAGAGAGAGATGGATGATTTCGAGTTTCTGAGGTTTTAAGCTATAAACTGATAAATAAAACTCCCAAAATCATGATTCCGGCCCCTAATAATCTTTGTTGAATATCTTTTTCCTTAAAAATTAAATGACCGAACAATACACCCATTAACACGCTAGTACGCTTAATCGCGATCACTTGCACTACGAAAGTTAATGTCAAAGCTTGCATTTGAAAAAGGACTCCCATAGCATTTAAAGACCCCATAGCAGCTAGCATTGGTAATTGTTTGAGAATTTTTCGCCCTGGATTTGGGGTTTTGTGCAATAAAACTGGCAGTAGCAAGACACTGATTGTACCAAACAAAGAGAATAACCAAAAAATAGGGGAGGAATTTGTAACTCCTATTTTGTCAAAATTTGAGGCAATACTCCATAGCAATGCGACGATTAACATCAATTTTGGCCCGGGTTCATCCAGGAGTGCTTTGAATGGGGCTAAATATCCTTTAGATTTCTCTTTTATATTTAATAAATAAGAGCCGAGTACGATTAGTAAAATGCCAATATAATCAAAGATTTTGGGATATTCCCCGACAATTAATGGTGAAGTTACCAACATAAATAATGGTGTCAAAGCTACCAGCGGGAGTGTCAGGGATAAATCTGATACTTTGATGGCTTTGATGTAGAGGAGGGATGTGACAGCGTTGATGCTACCTCCGATTAATAGGGCGAGCCAAAATTGAGAGTTTAATGCCGGAATTCCTGTATAAACTACCCAGGGAATCAAAAAGATGACTGAAAAAAATGAGAGAGACCAAGCGACGACATATTCGTCACTTTTTTTGAGGTTTTGTTTCCCAAAAACGTCTTTTACGGCTTCAAAGAAAGCGGTCAAGAGTCCTAAAATTAACCAAGTCATCCTAAATATGCGCTCCTGACTCGCTCGTCGTTTAGCAAATCTGCTCCAATACCTGTGAGAGTAATGTTACCAGCTTCTAGCACGTAACCCCGATCGGCAATTTGCAGTGCTAAACTGGCGTTTTGTTCTACTAAAAGGATTGTAACGCCTGTGGAACGCAGGTTTTGAATGATTCCGAAAATTTCTTTGACGATCGCGGGTGCTAAGCCTAAACTAGGCTCGTCTAATAATAGCAGCTTCGGGCGCGACATCAGAGCGCGGGCGATCGCCAGCATTTGCTGTTCCCCGCCGCTGAGGGTTCCTGCTAGCTGGCGGCGCCTTTCTGCTAGGCGCGGAAATATCTCAAATTGGCGCTCTAAATCGGCTTTTACTGCTGCCGAGTCCGATCGAATATAGGCCCCCAATTCTAAGTTAGTTAACACCGTTTGCTGCGCCAAAACCCGCCGCCCTTCTGGGCTATGGGCGATTCCCAATTTCACAACTTCGTGAGCTTGGCGGCGACTAATATCGCGCCCGTTATAAATAATTTGTCCTTGTCGCAAATTAACTATTTTGGAAATAGCTCTCAATGTGGTACTTTTGCCCGCACCGTTGGCGCCGATGAGACTGACAACCTCGCCCGCATTAATCGTGATATTAATATTTTGTATGGCTTGAATTCCACCATAATTTACAGAAACATTCTTGAGTTCTAAGAGGATATTTTGAGATATTCGGGGTGGGATTTCGTGCATTTTCTGTGACTTTGAGTTTGAGGTAAATTGCGATTTAATGTTGGGTGGGGGCGGGTTTATGAGATTGTTATTTTTAGGCAATTATTGTCGGTGAACCCGCCCCTACAGAATGTGTAATAATGGTGCAATATGTGATTTTTTAATATTACTCTTAGTCCGCGTAAACGGACATTGTTTGTGTAGACGCGATTTCCAATCGCCGGGTTTCCTTAGTTATTTTTCATCTCCCAAATAAGCCTCAATCACAGCGGGGTCATTCCTGACAATAGCAGGCTCGCCCAAGGCAATAAGCTGACCGAAATGCAAGACGGCAATGCGATCGCACAATCCCATAACTAGCGGTACATGATGCTCGATCAATATTACAGTTAAATTGAATTGTTGGCGCACTTCTCGGATAAATTCGCTTAATTTGTGCTTTTCATTGGGATTCATCCCCGCTGCTGGTTCATCTAACAGCAATATTTGCGGTTCTAGGGCTAAAGCGCGGGCAATTTCTAAGCGCCTCTGGTCGCCGTAGGGCAAGTTTTTCGCTTGTTCGCCCGCGCGATCGCCCAATCCGACTAAATCAAGCAATTCTAAGGCTTTTCGCTGGGTTTTGCGTTCCATTGCGTTAGATGCTGGCAAGCCGAAAATCCCCGCCAGCACCGCTAAAACTGGATTGCCCGATCGACTGTGGATGTGTCGGGCGATCGCTACATTTTCCACAGCAGAAAGTTCCCCAAATAACCGGATATTTTGAAAAGTTCTGGCAATACCTTTATTAGCAATTTGATAAGGCTTCAATTGGGAAATATTTTCATTTTGATAAATCAGGTTGCCACTAGAAGCAGGTATCAGTCCAGTCATGAGATTAAATAGAGTTGTCTTGCCCGCGCCGTTAGGGCCGATTAATCCAAAAATCTCGTTTTTTTCAACTGTAAAAGATACGTTGTTTACAGCAATTAAGCCGCCAAAGCGACGGGTTAATCCTTGTGCTTCTAAGATGGAATTGCTTTTTGAGATGGTAACAGTTTCTGAAATCACAAAAAACTCGATAAAATCTGCAATCTAATTATGCCTCACATTTGTATTTTAATAAATAGCCTCCCGCTTGAAAATCATTTACTGATTACCAATTATCCATGATTAATTACTAGGCATCTAGCTGATTCAACGGAAAACCGCTATAATATTACAATTGCCGTACCGCTTCAATCTCCTCAAGCCGTCTCGCCTGGGTAATCTTATGACGATGTACGTACCGGATTCGCAGCCTTCGCAAACAAAAGTCCTCCCTACGATGTATGATTTACCCAGTGAAGACCCGGAGGAACCCGGTTTGCCTGACGAATTCCACGAGTTTCAACCGGAACTGCTGCGTTTAACCTGCCGCCCCGCTAACCATCCGCCAGAACAAATATTTATAGCGACAGACCTCAATCTCTACTACGATTCTAACCATCTCAATTGGTACAAAAAACCTGATTGGTTTGTCGTCTTGGGGGTTCCGAGATTTTATCGAGGTGACGAATTGCGCCTCAGCTACGTGATGTGGCAAGAAAATGTCAGTCCTCTGGTAGTAGTGGAACTGCTGTCACCTGGAACTGAAGAGGAGGATTTAGGAATCACAGAAGAAGCACCAAATAAACCGCCTACTAAGTGCCGAGTTTACGAACAGATTTTGGAGATTCCTTACTACTTTGTTTTCAGTCGGTACAACAATCAACTGAGAGTATTTCGTTTGATTGGCAATCGTTACCGCGAACAAGTTTTAACCGAGCCGCGATTCTGGATACCGGAATTAGAATTAGGTATAGGTTTGTGGGAAGGTTGTTATCAAGGTTGTTCGAGATTGTGGCTGCGTTGGTACGATGTCAGTGGCGATTGGGTTCTGACTCCAGAGGAGTTTGAAAGGCAGCGAGCTGAATTAGAAAGTCAGCGAGCTGAATTAGAAAGTCAGCGAGCAAACCGATTAGCCGATCGACTGCGAGCAATGGGCATTAATCCAGATGAGCTGTAAAATTAAATAGCAGCATGAAATGGTGCAAGCTGCAAGCGCTGTCCATAAAAACTTATTAACTAAAAATAAATTATGCCAGACTCTACCTCACTGCGCGATCGCTACCTAGCACTAATCGACAAAATTGTCGAAATCACCCTCAAAGGTCAAATTCGCTCCAAAGAACAAGTTTATCAAATGCTGGTGCAAGACATTAGCACCGGTACTGGCGAAATATTTGAACGCTGTTTCGGCGAACGCCTTGATGCAGCCGAAAATCAACTCAGAAATGAAAAAGACGAAATCAAACAAGCAAAGGCAAATCGCAGCCTCAGAGCTCTCAAAACCATCCAAGGAGAATGGGAACGCTGGCAGAAAGATAACCGCGTCGATCGCGCAATTGCATCCTCAATCCAACAAATCGTTAGTGCTGAATCTAATGCCCGCCTCCTGGCATTATTGCAAGTAATCGATCCGAATAAAGAACATCCGCTGACTCTCGCTCAATTGCAGCAATTGGCAAAATCTCTGCACCAACAAATGCTGCAAACTGCCAATCCCGAAACCGAACAAGATTTGCAGCAAATCACCGCCGGCATCGCTAAAGGTTTAGAATCTTGGCAGCGTTTGGAACCGGAACTTGTGGGCTGGATTTATCAGCCGCAGCAGCTAGGATTTGCCGGTAGTCCAGAACAAAATGGGCCTTGGGCTTTTTGGGCTAAAAAAGTTAACAGTCCCTTTCCCCAGGCTCTTTTAAATACTATTGCCCTCGGTGAATCTGTAGTTCAATTCGCAGCCCAGCAATCGAATTTAGATTTAGGCATATTGGTGGAAGTGGCGATTATTTTGCAGTGCTTGCAGCGGGCGTTGGCGACATGGTTTGACAAGCAAGTTTACGATTCCAAAGTGTCAACAAAAGCTTCAATTTCTACTTACATTACTTTTGCGGTAATTTGGAGTCAGCTAGCTAGTGGATTTAATAATTCTACCAAGAGCGGGGAACAGTTGGCAAATGCTTGTTTTCAAGTAACTTTGCAAATTTTGCGCGCTTTTTCTCAGCGGGAATATTTTCCGCTTTACGGGGGGATTTTTGCTTCGTTTGATGGTAAAGCTCTGCGTCATACTTTGGATTATTTAGATGAACCGCTGCGGCGAGTTGAAGGCACTCAAGCGAAAGCTCGGATTCTGACGCTTTTGGGTTATTCGATGCAGGCGGCTGGGGCCTATGAGCGATCGCTCTTGCTGCACAAGCAAGCGCTGGAAATTGCCCGTACCGAAGGAGACAAAGCTTGCGAAGTTGCCAATCTCAATCACATCAGCCGCAACTATGTTGCTCAAAAAAATTATCAGGAAGCGATTAATTACAGCCAGCGGGCTTTAATTATGGCACGACAAGCGGGAGAGCGACAAGGCGAGGCAAATGCTCTGGCTAATTTGGGTTACAGCGAAGTGTTTCAAGCGCGGCAGTTGGAGGAGGTGGAACCGGAGGTTTACGAGAGTGCGATCGGTTATTTGGAACAAGGTTTGTTACTATCGGAAAAATTGGGCGATCGCCAAAGTCAAGCTTTTTGTTCCAGCAGTCTCGGTATTGCTAAAATCGCCCTGGAAAATGCTGAAGCTGCGATCGAATATTTGCTCAAAGGTTGGCAAGCGGCTCAATTTTCAGGGGATTTATATTTGCAAGGTCTGAATTTGGCTTACTTGGCTCAAGCTTATTACAGAATCAACTCACTAGAAAAAGCGATATTTGCAGGCAGTTTAGGAATGTATACTTTGGAGCAAATTGGTGCGATGGAGTGGCGTCAATCGGCTGGTTTGTTGACCATTTTGCAGGGTCAAATGGGGGCGGAATCTTTTAAACAAGCTTTGGCTAAAAGTCGAGCGAATATCATTCCGGCGATCGGTGTTGATGGCTACGATTACATCCCGGAGTTGCTGGAAAAATACCAGCAATCTATTTAATATTATGTCCGATCGATTAACCATAATATCCCGGCGGGGCGGGTTTTTGAGATTGTCAATTATTGGCAGATATTGTTGTTGAACCCGCCCCTACCTGATTTCGGGCGAAGCGAAGCGGAGGGAATCGACCGGACATGATATAACTCTTTGTTGTGGAACAGGCCGGAAAGCCTCTTGCTGACAGAGGTTTAAGGTGTAAGTTCTAACTCGCCGAAAATCACCATTATCAATTAGTATTTCATGGGCGGGCTCTCCTGCCCAACCCCTACTCCCCACAAGAAAATTGAATTTTTGTGGAACAGGCATCTTGCCTGTATTGAATTTTTGTGGAACAGGCATCTTGCCTGTATTGAATTTTTGTGGAACAGGCATCTTGCCTGTATTGAATTTTTGTGGAACAGGCATCTTGCCTGTTCCTAGATATTTTGATGCACCCCAAACTCCAAATAATTAATGCTCAACTATCACCGGTGTGCCAACGGCGACTTTCTCAAATAAAGCCTGTGCGTCTTTATCAAACATTCTGACGCAGCCGTGAGAAGCCGCCCCCCCGATCGACTCTGGATTCGGAGTGCCATGAAAACCAATCACATTCTTGCCATCCGTCCAAAACCCCATCCACCTACTTCCTAATGGATTGTCTGGCCCAGCAGGAATAAGTTCTCCTGTCCAAGGATTTTGCCAAACTGGATCTTTGATCATTTGCATAACTTTAAAATTGCCCGTAGGAGTTTCCCACCCGCCTTTTCCCACAGCAACCGGGAAACTGGTTTGCACCTTATTTTGTCGGTAAACATAGACGCGGCGTTCTCGCAATTTCAGCACTAAACGCACT
Organism: Microcoleus sp. Z1_B2; assembly: GCF_036700325.1. Taxonomy (NCBI): domain Bacteria; kingdom Bacillati; phylum Cyanobacteriota; class Cyanophyceae; order Oscillatoriales; family Microcoleaceae; genus Microcoleus; species Microcoleus sp. Z1_B2. The sequence continues at coordinate 101,242 of NZ_JAUBOQ010000007.1, read as the reverse complement.
TCCTCAATAGGATTTACCGCAGGCTGTGGTTCCTGGGGAATATAACGAAATGGTTCTCCCAAGGGCGGCAGTTCTGGGGTTCCGAGATTCGGCAATTGTGTCTCGGAGGTGGGCCGCTGCGCTGCGATCGCACTATTGCTTGAATTAGCCACCACTTCGGCAGTCGTCTGCTGCTGTATGCCGATCGACAGCGAGGCTGCACTCAAGCTCAGTACAATTAACTTGTTAAACAAAAATTTGCTCTTCACCATTGTTTTCTTCGCTAAACTCCTCACCAGCATTTCCTACAAAGTTCCGATCTAATTATCCGCCAACCGCACCCGCTCGGAAAAATTTTGAGTGGGCTTTTTGACCAAGAATTTCTTCATGTGGTACCCGCCACGTGATTTATCCGTGGAATCAATCCCCAATCCCAAATCCTTGCATCCTCAAGCCCCCGGATTTATCTCGCGCAAGTCAATCGAAAATCTCAAATTTAAAATCTAAAATCGAATGACGGCAACTGCGCTGTACAGTTTTTAGTTGAAATTCCACCACTGATAACTGGTAACTCAACACAAAGCTTAGGCAATAATACCAAAACCACAAGGTTTTTATAAGTGGCTCAGTGGAGTTACGCAATAGAATGTCGTGAGAAAACCCGGTTTATGCGTAAATATTGCCAGAAAATGATTAGATTTTACCTCCGACTAATTAGATTTTTTAGCAATGACCGACTGGGGATCGAGTATTCAAACTATGGCGCTGCTGTATCCGGCAATCACAATCTGTCTTTGGGTAGAGTTCTCCCCCAGCAACAGTTAGGTGGGCGGAAAAAAACGGCAACGGTCGATCGAATAAACTCAATATATCACGGCAACACTCTAGAGATGCAAACCGCTGAACTTGTTGTAAATCGGGAACTTATGATGTAAAATTTAGTCTTTCAATACTTGTTCGATAATCTTTTTTTGAGATTGTCATAAATTTCCTACTTTGGGGATTAAACTGGATTAGGTATAGAGGTTGGGACTTTCGTGCAGCGGAAGCAAACCCGACCCTGAATAGCAGTTAATGTGAGGTTTCAATGCGTCTTCAGAACATCAAATTATTGACAGGTGCAACACTGTCGGTGGTAATTTCGGCGGTCTCAGTACATCCTGCGATGGCTAACCCTGCAACTCAAATAGCCCAAACGCAGACCACCACAACAGCAAACACTACAACCATTGTCGGTTTTGTCAAAAGTATTGTCGGCGACGTAGTAACTATTCGCGAAGAAAGCGCGCCGTACAGGACTCTCAGGGTTCAAAGATGCGTCCTGAGAATTATTGGCTTAGTACCGGGAATGAAAGTCAGAGCCACCGTCGCCGGATCTCAGATCCAAAATATCGCGGTGATCCCCGATTATAAGGTGGTAGCCACAACGGTTGCTCGTCCCGCAACCCCAGCACCGGCACCGCGTCCGGCTCCAGAACCCCCACCGCGTCCGGCTCCTCGTCCGGCTCCGGCTCCGGCTCCTCGTCCGGCTCCCCGTCCAATTCCGGCTCCGGCTCCCCGTCCGGCTCCTGTGAGAGGACTTTGGTAGAGCTAGGTTATACGATTTTAGATTTTAGATTTTAGATTGAAGATTGAAGATTGGGAATGACAATCAAGCAATTTGATCCGGGGCCCCCGGATTAATTCGTGGGATTGCTTTCTTCAATCTAAAATCTAAAATAGCAAATCTAAAATCGATTGACTGATGAAGATCAAGGTTTGGAACACGGGCCTACACTTGCATTCTTTTTGGCAACTGGTATCAGTACATGGAATTAAGCCACCGCGCCGGCGGTGGCTTAGCTGTTGAATAGCAGTTAGAATAATAGAATTGTCCAGCAATTGTGGAGAAATCGCTGCTATGTATTACCTGCGTTTCTTGCTGCTAATTCTGCTGTTGCCGATGATTGCGTGCGATCGAGCTACAGATGCGAGATCCCCTGCTGTGGGCGACAACAGCCCCGTCTCGCAAATTCCCTCCCGTGCACCGCTGACAAATGTTGGGACAAATCAAATTGTACCGACCAAACCGCTGTCGCCGCAGCCAATCCGTATTGTTGCAACTGCTTTGCCGCAGCCAGGAGCCAGCGACAGCGCCTCAAAACCTCCTCAAGTAATACCGATTCCCGCATCGCCAGTGCTGCGAGTGCCTCCTGGCTTTGTCGTCAACGTTTTTGCTGACAATTTAGACGCTCCCCGATGGCTGGCTTTGACGCCGACAGGCGATGTTTTGGTCACAGAAACCAGGCAGAATCGGATTACACTGTTGCGCGATGCCAACCGCGACGGGGTTGCTGAGGTTCGCAAAACTTTTGCCAGTGTCCAAAACGGGTTAAATATTCCCTTTGGCATGGCTTTTGCCGATCGCTATTTTTTCCTCGGAAATACCGCTGAAGTCCGCCGATTTCCCTACACAAAAGGGCAGGAACAATTGACAGGTACCGGTCAAAAAATTGCTGATTTACCGGGCGGCGGCTACAACCAACACTGGACGCGAAATGTTGTCGTTTCCCCCGACAATAGCAAGCTTTTCGTCTCAGTTGGATCGCAGTCTAATGCCGATGTCGAACCGCTGCCGAGGGCGTCTGTTCAAGTGATGAATTTGGACGGCAAGAACCAACAAATTTTTGCTTCTGGGTTGCGAAATCCGGTGGGATTGGATTTTCACCCAAAAACCAATCAACTCTACACGACAGTCAACGAACGCGACGGTTTGGGAGATGATTTGGTGCCGGATTACTTGACAAGAATTCGTCAAGGCGAGTTTTACGGCTGGCCTTACACTTATTTTAAGCCGAATTTGCTCGACCCGCGCCACGCCAGAAACGGCAATAGCGATCGACCTGATTTAGCGGCTAAAACATTAATGCCAGACGTGCTGTTTCAGGCGCACTCGGCGGCTTTGGGGCTTCAGTTTTACGACGGCAAAACGTTTCCCAAAAGATTTCTCAACGGCGCATTTGTGGCGTTTCGCGGCAGTTGGAACCGGAACTCTGGAACTGGTTATAAAATCGTGTTTGTACCTTTTAATGCGGCGAACGGACGCCCTCAAGGTTATTATGAGGATTTTCTGACTGGTTTTCTCACAGATCCGTCTGGCCCTAAAACTTGGGGGAGGCCGGTTGGTTTGCTGGTTTTACCGGACGGGAGTTTGCTGTTTACTGAGGAAGCGAATAACCGGATTTATCGAGTGCAGTATCGCGGCTGACGATTGGGCGATGGATTAGATCCTGACTTCTTCAAGAAGTCGGGGCTCGGGTTTTTTAGTCAGCTTCAAACCTTGCTAAGTTGAGATTCGCCGGAAATTTTTTGAAAAATTAATAACCTATCTTGTTCAGCAGTTTCGCGATTTAAATCAGACAGTTCGTAATAGGAATCTGTTTCGGGCAAGTAGATTGGCGGTAAATTTTCAGGCAGGATTAAATAAGTGTTTTTCACCTGTAAATCATTATCTATATCTAATGAATATAGAAATCCGTCAACAGGATTTACAATTAACTCGTGCAATGAAACTTGTCCCTCTATGTAAAGCTTGAGAGTTAGTTGTGCAACTCTGAAAACCAACCAGCGATTGTACAAATTATCTACATCGCACCAAGAATAAAGATAGCTATCGCCGTATTCATTCTCAAAAAGCGATAGTAGCGGGCCGTCGAAATACTCTAAATTGACTATGCTTCTGAGAGTTAGAGGAAATTTACTTAGTTTAAATCCGATTAATTGTTCCACTTTTTTTAGCTTATAAGAAACTAAATCAAAGGATAACCAGTCAAAATTACATTGTGACCTAAGAATTTATCTTCATGGTGGTCAGTATTTTAGCGTTTCCTTGACTCCGAGTTTGCTTGGCTCAAAGATAGAGACCATTTGACAGAATTTATGGAATACAGTGTAATACTCTTCCCCCCTATCAAGATCGTGCCAAAATCTTTGGTTGTGCATTGCTTCTCTTGCATAATAGCCAAAGGTGTACAGTGCAATTTCCTTTTTCATTATCCCAGACATAATCATAAAGTAAATCTCTTCCAAAAAGCAGATAAATACCTCTTTTTCCTGTTTTGTGACTGATGTGCTGCTATATCTATCTTGCAAAAGCTCACAGACTTTCTGGATTGACTCGTTCTCATCGAATCTTTGGCTCATCTCATGAAATTTCTCATATCTACGTATCCTATTGAGATCTACGAACTCAAGAATGCCTTTCACAAAAGCTAGGATTCCTATTAGTCCACCAATAGCTTCAATAAAGTTTTTCATGATTATATATCAAGTGGGAAGAGATGATAATTATTCCGTATTATACTGATGATCGGCAAAAAAGTCATGGTGGGGTTCACCAGTATTTATACTGATCGCAAAAAAGTTTTACGATCGCCCTTTAAAATCCCGAACCGGGTTGTCTCAGAAATTCCGCTTCTTCCGGGGTTGTTTCGCGTCCGAGAATTTCATTGCGGTGGGGAAATCTCCCAAAACGCTCGATTATTTCCAAATGATTCTGCGCGTATTCAATGACTGAATCGCTGTCTGGTTCGCCGCTGAGTTGGCGAAATAGTTCGACAGATTTTTGCTGGTTTTCTAAGTTTTCGCTGTGTTCAAAAGGCAAATAAATAAACCATTTTTGTACAGTAACCAATTCGCGATCGAATTTATGATTAACAGCGTATTCGGCGGTGGCTAAAGCTTTGCTGTCTGTGGCGAATGCTTGGGGCGTTCCGCGAAACATATTGCGCGGAAATTGATCGAGCAGTATAATTAATGCGAGGCAGTTGTCGGGGGAATCTTGCCATGAGTCGAGTTTACCGGAGGCGGCTAGTTCGTATTGCGGCAGAAAGCCCGCTCGCACTTGGGCATCAAAATCCGCATCTTTTTCAAACCATTTATTGTGGAATTTGCCAAACTCAGGAGAGTGCGATCGACCAAACCAAAAATCTAAAACTTCATTCATTAGCAATCTAGTAGGCGATTGATTGTTGATTAAAGCTTCTGTGTCTGTAGTTGCACAAAATGCGCTATCTGTCCAACTACAAACCGCAGCGATTAATGATTACCAAAGATGACTCCACCCAAACACAGGTACTTGCTTTCCGAGGCGATCGAGGGTCGAGAAAAAAAATTAGATTA
>NZ_JAUBOQ010000007.1:95741-96003 GCF_036700325.1 Microcoleus sp. Z1_B2 | reverse complement strand
CAGAGTTTAAGCTTCCAGATTCATCTGCGATCGAGTAAATCTAAAATCTAAAATCTAAAATCTAAAATCGACTGACTCCACCCAAACACAGGTACTTGCTTTCCTACGCTATCGAGGGTCGAGAAAAAAAATTAGATTACAGAGTTTAAGCTTCCAGATTCATCTGCGATCGAGTAAATCTAAAATCTAAAATCTAAAATCTAAAATCGACTGACTTGACCCAAACACAGTTACTTGCTTTCCGAGGCGATCGAGGGTCGAG
>NZ_JAUBOQ010000007.1:47793-95641 GCF_036700325.1 Microcoleus sp. Z1_B2 | reverse complement strand
AAAAAAATTAGATTACAGAGTTTAAGCTTCCAGATTCATCTGTTATCGAGTAAATCTAAAATCTAAAATCTAAAATCTAAAATCGACTGACTTGACCCAAACACAGGTACTTGCTTTCCTACGCTATCGAGGGTCGAGCAAAAAAAATTAGATTACAGAGTTTAAGCTTCCAGATTCATCTGTTATCGAGTAAATCTAAAATCTAAAATCTAAAATCTAAAATCGACTGACTGAGGAACCTTTGTTGTCCGGTGCTTAAAGTTACAAACTAGCAAACAGTCTGTCCCAAGTTTTGCCTCCCACAACTCCGTCTACAGGAATATCCGCTTGTCGCTGAAATCTTTTCACTGCATTTTCGGTTGTCGGGCCGAAAACGCCATCAATTACGATCGGGTGTGCGGACAAGCCCCGCGCGTTCAACAACTTTTGCAGTTTCTTCACATCTTCCCCTTTCGAGCCACATTTTAAAATCCTTTTATGGTGTCTCACTACTGGTTGATGGCAATCATCTGTGTGGCAAACTGCGGAGCTCGCTGCATAGTTGGCTCTACTTGTGCCAGTCAAAACTAATAGACCGAGAATTGCTAGTAAATAATAAAAAGTCTGTGTTCCCGCCATACTTTCCCTGTTAATTTTCTCAAGCGTTTTTTGCAAGTTTGACGATTGTTTGAGAGTGAGAAACCGGGTTTCTGGGATGGGTGCATCCAATCTCGATTCACCTGGTTTCTGGCAACAGTCAACCGACATTCTACAATATAAGTGGCTTTACTGCAAAATCTCCGATCGTGCAAGTTAAATTTTGTTGCTCTTTGGTAGCAGCAAAGGTAACAATTACTTCGCAGGCAACTGCAACTGTCAGCATTACCAAGTTTCTCGCCAGCGGGTAATCGCAAACGTCATCATTCGCGGCTGAAGGAACCCGATAGTGTTGGTTCCAAATTATTTCCGAGTAATCTGCAGCTAATCCGACGTGCACGCAGGGAAGGGAGGCACTCGCACAGTAATCCTTGACTGCTTGTCGCCCGACACTGTTATCAAAAGTATCGATGACTGTGGCGCTGACAGCAAGCAGCCGATCGACATTTGCGGGCGTCAATTCTTTTGAGTGCGCGTCAATGCTGACTCCCAAAGCGCGGTAGAGGTTGTTGGCGAGAATTTTGGCTTTGAATGCGCCGATGTCCGATCGATAATAGGGTTGAGTGGAAAGGTTGCGCTCTTCGATGCGATCGCGATCGATGACTTTTAACTGGCAAAAGCCCGATCGCGCCAGACTTTCTGTAATATTCGCACCCAAAGCGCCCGCCCCGCACACCGTTACCGGGAAATTTTTGATCTGCGACATCACGGCGGCACTTCTGTAAAGTTGTTCGTGAAAAAATATACTCATGGTAATCAAGAATTATCGATTTTCGACGACTCCAACCAATGAATGCAAGTCGAAGTCTTTGTCCAATCCGCTGAGACAAATCCCCGCACTCATAACTGTCAAGTCATTTTTGGCGATCGCAGAAGTGTGATGTTCTCCGGTTCCGCTAGTCCATTCAACCAGCCAATAATTTTCGCGATCGCAAAAATCCCGCAATTCACCGCCGCCCATTTTCAACGCCCGCTGCAAGCGCTGTTCATCCCGCACTTTTGGATCGAAATCTTTAATATTTCGGGACACCAATTCGTAAACAGTTCGCATTTCCGGCGTCATCCCTTTAAAGCGAACTTCTTGAGGCAAAATCAACTTTTTTAAAGCTGCTTTTAACTTCTCAGATGGCAGCAGATCGGCGCGCCTGTCAATCTCTTCAAACCACAAACAATGACCGTCCCAGCGCGCAACAATCGGCTCAAACTGCGAACCTTCAGTTACTAAATGGACTGGTACTGGTTTCGCTACACCCGTGCGCTGTTTAGCATCAGATTCGTTAACAGGATAAGCCAGCCAGGTTTGCCCTTGCAGCACGTAAGCCAAGTGCAAGCGAACGGGGAGGAGGAGTTGCAAATACTCGGCCACTTGCGGCAAACTCGGCTCCTCAATTACCGCAGCTATTTTCTCATTTAATGGCGCAAAAATAGCCCATCCTTCAAAGTTTTGTGGCTGCGGTACAAAAGTATAAACCATTGAGCTAACTCTTATCCGCACGCTTCCCCCACGCACGCAAGGAGCCAGGAATTGAGTATCGAGTAGGTGCGCTTCTTGGGCAGCGAGTTGGCTGAGGATTTTGCGGATATCTGCCACTGAATTGACCTCCTTCATCTTACAGGACTTACGCATAGGGAATCAGAAACCGGGTTTTTTACAAAAATATTTCGTTCCCGCCCGCCGATTCGCTAAAAAACCCGGTTTCTAGGCATCGGAATGGGTAAGTCCTGTCTTAACTTTTTTACCTAACACACTTTTAAATTAAATAAATATAAAGATTCATCAATACTGTTGACGCGAATCAATACCCTAATATAATATTGAGCGAACCTCCCAATTTAACCTTGTAGATATATCGCGTAAATATGCTGCAAAAGCTTTTTTCTAAGTGGGTTGTAGTCACAGCTTTGACACTTCCTCTTTTTGGCTCAGTCCAGGTAGCTAAAGCTCAGGACAGCTATGGAGCTACTGCTTATTCTCCGACTTCTGACGCCACTGGTATTAGTTGGGATCATGCTACGGAGAAAGAAGCACTAAACGCAGCAGTAGCCGCTTGCAATGAACAAAGCGGAGGTGCTAACGACTGCGAACCGCTGACATCTAATAGTAATAATTGTGGAGCGATCGCCGTAGGCAAAGGAGGAGCAGGTGCGGGCTGGGGCGACGATAAAGCCGCAGCAGAAGCTCAAGCTCTCGCCGGTTGCAGCGAACTAGAGGGCGGCAGTTGTAAAGTGCAGCTTTCAGCTTGCAACAACTAATTAAACTGATAAAAATCGGTGGAAGAGGTGTATATGTTGGCTGCTAAAACAGCTTAAAAAATAGTAAATGTATGGTGTGCATTGCACACCATACCAAATACAACTCAGCTAAAATTAGGGTACGCAATGCACACCCTACGCAGTTAATCTCCTACTTCGGAAGTAACTGCATCTGGTGGCAGCAAACTTTCTAATCTATCTTTAGACCAATATTCAGTAGGGTAAGCGAGTGCAATAATATCAGAGAGTCGAATCAGCCACGTAACTTGTCCGTAAGCATCGATATTTTCCGCCTGTTCGTTAGGGGGAACTATCACCAAAAGTTCCGCAAACTCCCCGAACAAATTAATCGGGATGCCGCCGAAACTGCTATTATTTGTTTTAATCCAAACTTTACTGCCTCGATCGAGAGCTTCTTGCAGTCGCTGGGAGAGCAAACTGGATTTTTTGACCTGGGATTTTTTGGCTTTCGACTTTTTTCCCATAGTTTTAAGAAGTTAAAGTAGTTGTATTGTGGGTTGCACTGTGGATGGCACAGTCCGTTAGACAGTGGGTTGAGATTTAGTGCGATCCTCTTAGTTGGCGTAGCCCCCGTAGGGGCGGGCTTGGCTAACGCGGTTCGGTATTGAAACGGACTGAAGGAAAAAGGGATCTCGCCCCGTCGCTACCCCATTAGTCTAGTCTATAAGAAAGTGCTGTACTGCGATCGTAATAACAATTTAATGGCAAAATCGCCAAATGACACCAGTTCCCAAAAAATGCGACTCTAGCCAAGCTTCAAACCCTTAATTCATCAGTGATTCCCAATCTAAAATCTAAAATCTAAAATCTAACATGGTATGACCTGCGGTGGCACTGTTACAAAGTCAGTCAACGATGCCCGTGTTTCTACTGTGCCCAAATGCAGTATAATCGGCGGAATCTTCCCCAATCGTTTAAGTAAAACAATGGACTGGCGAAAGCTCATTCATCCAAACCCGAAAGCTTCAACAAGTCAACCAGCAGCACCAGAAACTCGATTGTCTGTAGAATTTTTGCTAGGGCTCTTTGCTGCGGGATGGACTCAACAGCAGGTGTTAGAAAAATATCCCGCACTGACTTCGGAAAAGTTACGCGCTGCTTTGGCTGCTGCGGATTCCCACTTAGTCTCAGCCATCGCTAATCCAGAGTTACTAGAAATTATCGATCGAATTAGAGAATAATTTAAAATAGGGAAAACGCTTTCGGTTGAGGATGAAAAAAATCGAAATTTTAACCGCCTCACAGCCTTCTGGAATTCCCAATACTTTTTGCAATTGAGCAAGAAACCCCTAACCCACCCTCACCAATATCAATAGACCAGCACGCGGTAGTAACTTTAACAATGCCCTGTACGTTTGTAACAATCAAGGCTTGATTTGTGATACGGGGTTTGAACCCGCTTGGTTATGGCCTCTCAACCGTACCGTCCAACTTAACCCTGTTGGGGGTTGTGCTCGCTTCTATTGCATTGGCTACCAACTTGCTCAATCGATAAGTTCAGTATTCCAGTTTGCTTGCTGTATTTTAGTATCTAACTCCCTATACTGTCTAGACATTCGATCGATTTGCGTTTGCAGTTCACCAACGTCGATCGTACTAAAAAATTTGACTTCCGATCGAGTATAGCGGTCTTGCCTCAAAGCGCTTGCGTCAACTAAAGAATTGTAAATGCCGCGCTTAAGCGCGAGAGCATCTCTGTTAGCTAAAGCATCCGATAAAGTCAATCCATATTCCAGAGTTGTCAGCGAATTAGTCTTGTTAATTTTCTTAATTAAGTCTTCCAGTTCTTGCACCCCTGCATCTAATTCGCTAATTAGTGCTTGGGGATTTTCTGGAGGTTCTTCTCCTTCCTGTACTTTAGCACTTCTTATCAATCTGGCTCGCAGTTGTTCCATTCTTTTTTGACAGTCAGCTCTTAAAATTAAAGCTTCAGCTAGTTTCATAGTGTCTTGTCCTTCAGATCCGTGCCAATTTTAACTATATAAGTAGATTGCGATTTACCGTTGGGTGGGGGCGGGTTTACGAGATTGTCGATTATCGGCAATTATTGTCTGTGAACCCGCCCCTACAATACCGGGAATTAGATTGTAACGGAGCGCTCCAACTTGATATTACAGCCGCTTGAGACTAAGAAATAAGGTCGCAGCGTGCACCCTACATTTTACTTGTCATTCCTTACCGGCAGCGACGTATCCAGAATTTCCATCAACAATTCCAGCCGCGAAGGACGGCTCAACATCGGCACTAAATTCGGTAAGGAGTAATAATCACCCGCAAACGTAAAGGTTTCCACCGATACTTGTTTGTCCTTCAATTGCTTCTGGACATATTCGCACCAAGAACCAACTCGCACAATCACAACATCAGGAATTACCCCCAAACTGCGACAGTAATTCTGATAAGCATCTGCAAAATAAGGTGCAGCGTTTTCGCCTTCATCTGTTACCATAATGAATTGCTCGACAACCTGCTTTTTAATTCGCATTGCTTCCACCGCGCAACCGCAACTTGTGCCGCCGCCACTGCGAATGTGCTTGAAAGCGCGTTCCCAGTCTGTCAATTCGCTGCCATTTGCTTGCACTGGATACGGCATCGTGTCAAAGGCATAAACGAACAGTTCAGCCTCGGAAATGCCGGAAATCAAAGCAGCGAGACGCTTCCCAACTTCGATCGCACTTTCCATCGAACCCGACTTGTCAATCAACAAACCGGTTGCTTTCGCAATCTTGCCGCGCTTCTTCACCTGTTCGTTTGTCACTGCTTCCAGCTTCGCCGCCGTTGCTGCGTCGAAGTTCGCGCCCGCGCCCGCAACACTCGCTTTGTAAGCAGAAACCCGATCGCACTTTGCCGCTTCATCCAGCTTGGAATCAATCAACTGCTTGACTTCCGGGTGATCCATCGCCCCGCGCGACTGAATCGATTTCAAATTGTTGATGACTTCCTGTGGCGACATCGAGTTAATCAGCGCGGCCAAAACCGTTGGCGTTAGCTGTCTGATCGCACCAACTGCGATCGTATACGGAATCTTGTACTCAACAATCAAATTCGCCTGTTCCGCAGGTGTCGCCGCCTTTGCTAACTGCTTCAAAACGAATGCCAGAGAGTCTTCCGGCGGATTGTCTTTAAACAGAATAGCATTAGCGCGATCGCTCGGCTTGACGTGCAGCGTTGCGTACAAATGCTTCATCGCCTTGCGGTTGCGGATGGCGGCGCGATCGAAAAACTGTGCATTCTTTTCCCGCGATTTCAGATAGCGAGTGACAGCAGTGCGCGCACTGCGGGGCACCTTATTCTGATGCTGTTTCATAAAGTCCACAATCCGCGAAACCTCGTAGGGAGGGAACTCTTGCAGCATCATAAAACCGGCATCTCGGTGTTCCGTCAGCGCCGAAGTTAGCAAATTTCCGGCAAAAACTTCCTTGTGATCGCGCACGTCGCCGTGGCGTTGATACCACACTGCTAAATGACCGTAAAAAATCGGATCTAATTCGATAATTAACTTGTGAATTTCTGCTACTTTTTCTAATTGGCGGTGAGGAGTTGTGAGGAGACTGTTGAGCATTTCCAAACGCAAATCGCGCTCTAATACATTCATATTCATTGCTGTCACCTAATATTTTGCACCTATCGCCTTAGTCCGCCAGGGATTGAAATCCCTGGCTCAAAGCTTAAGTCCTCTTAAGAGGACTGAAATGCGTGTTTAAAAATGTATTTTCGGTGATTAAAAACCAAGAAAAACAAATATCTTTAGTCCTCATAGCGAGGACTTTAGCTATTAGACAGGGATTTCAATCCCTGGCGGACTATTTCGGAGTCGAGTGACTTCAAATCTGGTTCAACCCAATTAATCCGAGCTTCCCAGGACATCAGGCGATCGCGCGTCTAGTAGCGAAATGGTAAAGTGCGATCGGCATATTTTGCAATCAAACCGTTAGCCAGATGTACGATCGAGTAATTGTGACTTTCATCGGCGAGATATCGGCCAACATTTTCTCATGGCTAATACCAATTTATTTTTGAGGACGGAAGTCTTCAATACAAACAGGATTACTTAATTATTATCCTGAATTAACCACAAGAGCTGATAGCGCCTCAAAAGTCACTTCGCGCAAGTTAAGAAAGCCATTTGCACATACGCAGGAGTTGAACCCGCGACCTTTTCTTTAAAGAGAAATGCTCTACCAATGAGCTAGTATGTAAGCTTCCTTTGTTGGGGCGCGAAGTGGAAATTTTAAGCGCCGGATAGATATAAAAAATTCAGCTATAAAAGGCAGCGCACAAGTCAGAGAAGCTTTAGCCTCGCGGCAAGTAGGAATTGAACCTACAATTCGATTTTAAGTCGAACGTATCCAGTTTGTAAGCTTCTTTTGTTAGGGTGCGCTGCCTAATACGTGCTTTAAGTGAATTTCTAGCCGTAAACGGCTTCTGGGCGAACAATTAAATCGCCACTGGGACGGCGATCGAGCACGTAAGAATCGAAGCGAGATCCCTTGACATCAAAATGATTGGCCAGACGTTCCTTAATAGCTTTGTCGCTCATTCCTGCCGCGATACCCAGTTGGTTTTCCGCCAGATCGTAGGAACGTCCTTCAAAACGAATGTGAACCATTACCGATACCTCCTAGAGCAATTTTTGATTTTGGATTAGTAGCTTATCTGCTCTCGACTTTGGCTTTTTGTGAGACGCGGGCAAATTGCCAGTATCGGTAAAGATTCACGAAATCTGATAATCTTTACTGAAAGAAGCGCCGTTCTAAATGATAAGCTTGTTTAATTTTGCGGATTTCCTCAGCCTTTTTGGTTGATTGAAATCTGGCTGAAATTTTCTGTTCTGAATCCGCATTAAATTCGTTGAAATTAGACTGATTTCGTACAACATCTGACTCGGATCGAGTCAATTTGTAACCGAACATTTTCGTATAAAGTAACAACATGACCATCGAGTCTATATTGCAAGACTTTCAAATTGATGTTCGTTGAAAATTTGAGCAATATTTAGTTGTCAAGGTTCAGAATTTGCACGAAAAATACAGGTTTTTGCTTGTCCTGCGCTTTCCATATTTATATGCTACATAAATACTACACAAGTGTCAAGGGGGTAGCAAAAGTTTTTTAGATAAAACTTACACGAGTGGCGAGAAACCGGGTTTTTTTACCAAAATATTTCGTTGCCACCCGCAGATTCGGTAAAAAACCCGGTTTCTTGGGTCAAAGGGCGATCGCAATCTGTAACATCGATCAAACATCCTTAACATAGGAAATGCTGTTGCGAATATTGTGGAAGCCAGCAGACTCGTAAAGTCGCATCGCACCTGATGAATTTGCAGCATCGACGCCGATAATAGCAGTAGCGACACCGGCAGCTTTCAGTCGATGCAAACCAGCCAGCAACATTGCTCGTCCCAATCCAATTTTGCGGAAGCCACGCCTAGTGCCGAGACAAGCAATCCAGCCTTCATTGCGCCCGGTACGATCGCACTCTTGCACACTAATCTCGCAGTAACAAAAACTGACAAATGTGCCGTCATCAGCAACAGCAATCAAGTCTAAATCATTTCTGTAATCGGGTTTAGCTAACTCGTGCTTAAATTTATCCACCGTTAAATCGTGATGATTCCAGTGATCGATAAATGACTGGTTGAACATTTCTACCCAAGCTGCCGCATCCTGTTCGCCGGGGAACTGAATGAGGGCAAAACCTTCGGGGAATTGCGGTTCTGGGATCGGTTCAGAGAGCGATCGCGCCATTCGGCAAAAATAGCGATCGGCCTTAAAACCGCAACTTGTCAGCACAGAAATGCGATCGCAATCCTCAGCGCGAGCATAGGTTCGCAGCTTCACGCGCCCGCCCCGCATTGCAGACACTTCGCGCATCCGCACTTCACCCCAGGCGATCTCGGCTGCTTCCACATCGCCTCCGCGCGCGTCGGGGTGAACGCGAAACCACAACCAACCGTCAATTACTTCCCCCGGTTCAGAAACGGACAACTGAGCAAAACCGATTAATTTTCCTTCCGCATCTTCCCAAAGGCGGATATCGCGGGCTACATCTAGGGACGGTTGGTTAAATTCTTGTTGTAATTCCGAGATGGAAGTGCCTTCATCGAGCCGATCGACTTCTTCGCAAGTATTGATTAAATGGGCGATCGCATCTAAATCGCGATCGCCCCCATAGCAGCGCGCCGAGAGATTTGCCATCATAGCTAATCACCATTCCCTGTTGTTATTCAGTTTCAAAATAGCTTGGGCGATCGCACTTTTATCGATCGGATGAGTCGATCGACATTAAAAATCCGACAACGCAAACACTCACAGTAATCCAACCGCTACCGCCATTGGCTGCTATCGTGAGCGCAAAATGAGTGGAAAACGACAAACTAGAGACAGTTTAAAGCCTCTAAGCCTTGTGAGTCGTATGTTATTTGGGATGGGAGTAGAAGGACTTGAACCTTCGACCTTGAGATTAAGAGTCACCTGCTCTAACCAACTGAGCTATACTCCCGCATCTAAGCTAGTATAACACAACCGTTTTGAAAAATCAACTATTTCTGTAAAAATTTGTGGCGATCGGTCTGACCTGACATCTTGCAGCAATATCAATAAGAGGATTTTTCGTGGGGTCGGGCGGGTTTATAGAACCTATTTGCAAGCTTTAAGGCTGTTGGCGAACCCGCCCCTACCGCTAATTGAGAATGGTGCAAGATATCAGTCTGACTCAACATTGAAACCGAGAAAATACCGCATACAATTTTTGTGTAATTCCTAGAAAATCATTTTGTAGTAAGGACTTCAGTCCTTTTTTGCCCGCAGTAATTGCAACAAATAAAGTCCTTAAGCTGTGGAGCATTTAAACCAGTAACGAGGCTAGTAGGGTGCGTCAGCTAGAACTTTTACGCTGAAACGGAAAACCTTAGATGCTGACGCACCTTACGCAAGTCCTTTAAATGCCGAACAGCTTATCGCTAATGCTTCACTCGATAATGAAGCAACATGAAACCGTTGCTGTAGATTTTGCGATCGGCAACTTCCAAATTGGTCGGCTCGATTGCACCGGAAAAAAGAGGAATTCCCGCTCCAATTACTACCGGATTTAACTTCACAATCATCTCGTCAATCTCAGAAAAAAGAGTTGCCGCTAAAGCCCCACCACCGCAGAGCCAGATGTCTTTACCCGTTTCCCTTTTCAATTCCTTAACCAATTCAACAGGATTGTCCGAAACAAGTTCAATATTCTCATCGGGACTGGCTTCCATAGTGCGCGAAAAGACATACTGCTTCAAGCTGGGATAAGGATTAGTTACACCAACATTTAGCCCTACCTCATAGGTTTTCCGTCCCATCAAAACCGCATCAAACTGCTTGTTTTCTGCACGAATGCCTCGTGCTTCCTGAAAGTGAGCCGGAAAAGTTTCAGGAAAGGAATCTAACAAATCAGCAAAATGCTCTCCGTCCATAGGGAAACAATCAAATGACCCATCTTCGCGAGCAATAAACCCATCAACTGTGCAAGCAACGTAATAGTTTAGTTTTCTCATCTTTCACGTTCATTTGGTACAACAATTTTACATCGTAAAAACCAGGACTTTTTTCATCAAAATCATCCGCAACGAAAGTAAAAATTCCTTTTTCACAGCCAAATTTACGGGACTTGAAGACCGCAGTCTTTTCATGCGACGTTTCTTTCAGTTTTTGGATTTCGTTTAAAAATTGAATATCCTTCAATAACAAAGACCACTGAATTAATTCTAATTTTATAACTTGAACTTTCATGGCTTTTATGTTGAATCAGTAGTAAATTTAGACTTATTATAAACCAATCCATCCACCGAGGAGGTACTGCCCCTCCTATCCCCGCGTTATCAGCACGGTGTCTCGCTTTTCGACTTCCGGTGGTTAAAAGGAAGATGAAGGAATCGAACCCTTACAGTTACCTGTACCCCAGTTTTCAAGACTGGTTGCCAACCATTTAGCGGCATCTTCCAAGGGGTGTCTGACGGGGATTGAACCCGCTAATAACTAGCTTCACGGGCTAGCGTCTCGACCGCTTCGACTTCAGACACCGTAAGTGGAGTCAAGGAGAATCGAACTCCTGACCTCTTGCGTGCAAAGCAAGCGCTCTACCAATTGAGCTATGACCCCTTATACTATTTTAGATTTTAGATTTTAGATTTTAGATTGGGGATGAGTTAGTGGATATGGGTTTGGAGATTCTCGACAGTTTAATTAGTTTTTTAAAGTGGTATTAAGTCGCCCATAACAAAATATTAGACGAATATTCAAGCTTCCAGATTGATTTGTGAAATCAATCTCAAATCCAAAATCCAAAATCTAAAATCTAAAATCGGTGTGGTGGATTGCGATCGGATTTGAACCGATATCTTTCTAACAGCCAGTTAGATGCTTTACCAATTAAGCTACGAACCCCAGACAGCAGGAGCGGTAGGACTTGAACCCACAACATTCGAGGTAGAAGCTCGACACTCTATCCAGTTGAGTTACACTCCCGTATTTTTTGTTAATTTGTGCGATTCCCTACGGGAATCGATCGTAATATAAAAAATTATCCATTCAAGGGAATCAACCTCCTTAAATTAAAGCAAAAACAACGAGAGTGGCAGGACTCGAACCCACAACATCCGCGTCCGTTAGCGAAGCGTGCGCGGTAGCGCATAGCGCGGCGCTCTATCCATTGAGCTACACTCCCATAAATTAGTAGTCCTGACAGGAGATTACCCCGCGTCTGCTTGTAAGGCAAACGCTCTACCATCGAAGCTCAGGACTACAAAAGCGGATGATGGGACTCGAACCCATGCGCTGAGAATGGCATACTCAGATGCTAGCCGCTACATGACATCCGCAAACCGATTTTAGATGTGAGATTTTGGATTTAACTGAGATGTTGCACCCTTGTCAATAAGCCTTTTATGAACAGGCTTTTCGGCCTGTTCCACAAAGAGTAGATTTTCTTGTGGAACAGGCCGAAAAGCCTGTTAAGCGAGAATGGTGCAAGATGTGAGATTTAACAAACCTCTCGTTTAACCAAGCGGATAACGAGGCTCGAACTCGTGCCTAGAGTTTGGAAGACTCGAATGCTACCGTTACACCATATCCGCAATTGTGGGGCTGGTGATAGGAATTGAACCTACAACCGACTGATTACAAATCAGTTGCTCTGCCTAATTGAGCTACACCAGCACAGCAGATGGCGAGATTTGAACTCGCAAAAAGGCTGTATGAAACCCTCATGTTGTTAATTACATCACACCTGCATTTTTGGTGGCGGGGGCAAGAATTGAACTTGCTGATTTGCAGCTTATGAGACTGCCAAGCCTACCCAGGCTACTTCACCCGCGATGTCACCAAATACCCCTGACTGGCATCGAACCAGCACTAACTAGATCCTAAATCTAGCGCCTCTACCGATTGGGCTACAGGGGCAAAATTGATTTTCGATTTGAGATTTTCGATTTGAGATTGAATAAAACCTCATACCCCTGACAGGCCTCGAACCTGCAAAAAACACTCGTTTTGAGCGAGTGATGTTTTCCAATTACATCACAGGGGTAAAGTCGGGATGGTTGGATTTGAACCAACGACTCCATGCTCCCAAAGCATGGCTTCTGGCCGCTGAATTACATCCCGTTCATGCTCCGGGTGAGACTCGAACTCACACTCAAAATAAAACAGATTTTAAGTCTGCCGCGTCTGCCAATTCCGCCACAGGAGCAAGTAGAAACTTAGTTGAAAATTTGGTACTCAGGAGTGAGATTTGAACTCACACAACACAATTTTTGAAATTGTGGCCTCTGCCAATTGGGCTACAGGAGTGTAATTGATCTGCTTTGGTAATAGCAGAACTGGGAAGGCAGGGGTCGAACCTGCATTTTGCCGCTTTCAAAGAGCGGTGCCATACCGATTAGGCGACTTCCCAATAATTGGGTACCGGGGTAGGCTTTGAACCTACAGAAACTCCTATTTCAGAGATAGGCGACTTTACCAATTTGTCTACCCGGCAATTAAAAAAATGGCTGCCCCAGTAGGACTCGAACCTACAACCTAGCGGTTAACAACCGCTTGCTCTACCATTGAGCTATAAGGCAACGCAATCCCCCAAGTCAGTATCGAACTGACGACCTCCTGCTCTTCAGACAAGCGCTCTACCAACTGAGCTATCGGGGGAAAACGGAGAAGGAGGGATTTGAACCCTCGACGGCTGTTAAACCGCTCTTTCTTAGCAGGAAAGCGCCTTAAGCCACTCGGCCACCTCTCCACACCGAGAACGGAGGGATTTGAACCCTCAATCTTCAGTTTTATTAACTGAGATGTTATCCGGCTACACCACGTTCTCAAGATTGCAACTGCGGATTAAATGCAGTTACAAATGGGCCGGGCTGGAATTGAACCAGCAACGCTTTAAGCTACTGTTTTACAGACAGCTACCCACGCCAATAGGAGGGCCGACCCAAGATAGAAATTTTGGTAGGTCGTCGAGGAATTGAACCTCGATCCATCCGCTTAAAAGGCGGCTGCAAAACCATTCTGCCAACGACCCACGAGAAGTGCTGACGGGAGTTGAACCCGCAATCACTTGGGTGAAAACCAAGCGGCTTAAACCATTTGCCTACAGCACTATCGATTTTAGATTTTAGATTTTAGATTTTGGATTGCTCTTTGAGATTTGAGATTGCTCCTGCGAATAAATAGGAACAGAGGTTAGGGCGGGATTTGAACCCGCGAAAATCGGTTTTGCAGACCAACGCTTTGAGCCACTCAGCCACCTAACCTGGGAGTCCCGACGAGGTTTGCACTCGCAATCTTCACGCCAGAGGGGGAGACGGCTTGACTTTTGCCTACGGGACTTTGACCCCCGCCGAAAAACGGATATTTGCTTTCCGACAGGAGGTGTGGATTTTAGACCAAAGTTCCAATTCCGAGATTCTTCTCCTGTGGAGTAAATCTAAAATCTAAAATCTAAAATCTAAAATCGACTGACGGGAGTAACGAGACTTGAACTCGCAACCTTTCGCTCGACAGGCGACTGCTCTGACCGGTTGAGCTATACCCCCGCGAAAATGAACAATATTGTGTCCTTGAATTACTCAAGTTGGGACGGGGTGGCGGTTGATTCCGCGTACTACAACCCGATCGGGCTATTGTTGCCGGAGTCTACACCGCCAATGTCCACAATTATGTGACACGATTAACTTCCTATTCTGTTTTCAAGGTTCATATTGCTCGTGGGGTAAGGCTTTGAAGCTCTTTCCCCTTCGCCATACATTTATACTACGTTGCGTATTACAAGACTGTCAAGGGGGTAATACAACTTTTTTTGAAATTGGGTTTTTTAAAGGGGTGTCGATCGCTCCAACCAACCCTATGAATCCCCCAAAATCCTTATAAATCAAGAGATTTGGTGGCTAAACAGATGTTGTGGCGTAAGGTAAATCTGATGCGGAAACTGTACTACACTCCAATTTCTCTGAATTCTCGCCGTCGCGCGAGGTGGCACTTCTGGAAAATGCGATAATCAGCTTTTAGATATCAAATACTACAAATCAAACGTTGTCTGAATTGCCCTTAACTCCCGTGCCCGCAAGCCCAGAACCCGATCGCCCAAACCTCCCTCACTGGCTACACTCGTTGGATACCTGTCCAAGTACCAACAGTTGGGCGATCGCCCGCGCGGCCGGGCTCCACCACGGAGATGCAGTATTTACTAGGCGACAAACCAGCGGGCGCGGCCAACACGGGCGCACCTGGCACGCCCCAAGCGGTGTCTTGACTGTTAGTTTTGTACTCGACAACCTCAACCCCACTCTGTTGCCGGGACTCAGTTTAGCAGCGGGTTTAGCGGTGATTTACGCGATCGAAGATTTGGTTCCCGACTGTCGAGATATGCTGCGCCTGAAATGGCCAAACGATGTCTGGATCGATCGCCACAAATTAGCCGGAATTCTCTGCGAAGCCTCTTCGGGCAATGCTTTGGGTAAAACTCGCGCCGTTGTGGGAATTGGACTCAACCGCTGCGTAGATTTCGCGGCTGCGGGATTGGATGAAAGGGATCTCGGTAATGCGGTAAGCTTGCATTCTATTGCTAGTACAGTACCGGATGAACTGTGTTTGCTCGATCGACTGCGGCACTATTTACTCGAACTAGCCGATATGTTTTCTACCACAGACAAGCCAGCCTCCAAGTCCGGTTTAGCGCTACTTTTGCCGGAATTGCGCCGCCGCGATGCGTTGATTGGCTGCCCGGTGGCGATCGAACTTGCTTCGGAAACCATCTGCGGAGAAGCAGCGGGCATTGACGGATGCGGCCGCTTGTTAGTGTGTTTGGCGGGCGATCGAATACAAGCCTTTACCTCCGGGCGAGTTCGATTAATTCAAGAGGAAGAAGTCATTAGTCAGTAGTCAGTAGTCAGTAGTCAGTAGTCATTAGTCATATCCTGTCGATTACCCGCAATCAGGTAGGGGCGGGTTCACCAACAATACCTGCCAATAATTGACCATCTCAAAAACCCGCCCCGACCGGGATATTATGGTTAATCGATCGGACATGATATTAGTCAGTAGTCATTAGTCATTAGGGAAAATGCCCAATTAACAATTCCCAATTACCAATTACCAATTCCCAATTCCCCATTCCCAATTTTAATTGATCACCTCAAATACTACCAATCTGCTCAGCCACAGCGGTTGATTGGCCTCCACACCTTCGGGACGACCCTTAGTAGAAGCAACTTGTATTCTGTTGCCATTTATCCCTTGTCTAACCAAAATATTTTTCACATTTGTCGCCCTTTCCAGTGCCAACTTTTGATTTTCTACCGGAGTGCTTTTAAAATCGCTGTAGCCAACTATCCTTAAATTCTTCGTGCGATTTTTATCCATATATTCCTTGACTTTGCTAAGCTTTTGTGCTACGTCTTTCGCCTGCAAACTTGCCGAACCTGCACCGAAATACACGCGAACTGGCATTATTATCTTTGGTGGCGGTGGAGTTCCTATTATCACTGTATTTGTTACAGACTTCACCCCCGGAATTTTCTCAAAAGCTTGAGTTATTTTCTGAGCATCTGGCACTTTGCTTACCCTGCCTGCAATGGCGACTTTTCCCTCTGCATAGCGAGCGGAGATATTAATGCTTTCTACTTTATTCAAAAGAGCTGCTGTCCGCTTGACATCGGCTTCGACTAAAACCGGATCTGGAGGTACTTCAACGGCTATAATTTTATTTTCAATTCTTGATTGGGGAGCCGCTTGCTGAGCGATTTTTTCCGCTTTCGATCGCAGATTTTGATTCGGCACTCGTCCCGAAATCTCCAATACTCTATCTTTAACATCAGCCACGAGGCGATAAACGGATAAATCGGGAGCAGATTGTAATGCTAAATTTGTATCTGCTTCTAAGCTCGCTGCAACTGAGCTGCGGTATTGATGAATTCCCCAAGGTAGGCCAATTAAACCTAACGCTGCCAAACCGATCGTGGGTAAAATTGGACGTTTACGAGATTTAACTTTTACCTCTGTATCGATTAATTTTTGCAATTTCGAGTTTATTTCGGGTGGCACAGTGGCTGGATCGCCGTTAAATGACTGAATTTGAACTCCGTATTCTTGAACAATATTGTTGAATATCGATCGCATTTTATACTTAAACCACTGGCGGGTTTCTCCTTGCATCACTACTGCCAGATAACACGAACCCGCAACTTCCAATACTATGGTAGATGTGCCGTATTCTATAGCATCAATCTCTGCAATATTTCCTGACTGAGATATACAATCGTTGACAAAAGCCCGAATAGCAGTCAGCATCCCCGCTACCATATCTGATTCTAGCTGTTCGCGTTCAGACTTCTGCACTGCTGAAATTACTAAGCCCGATCCTGCTTGAATTAAAAAGACAGCTTTCACACTCAGTGGTGTTGTTTCTTTCATCAGCAATTCTGCTTCAGAAATGCCCTGTATTTTGGCTTTGATTTTGCGACTAATTCCCTCTGGACTTAAAGCTGATTCTAGTTTTTCATTAATCTCCCCCATCATCTCGGCGATGTATTTTAAAATCGTGCTGCCGATGATGGGATAAAGTGCATCCGACATTGCTTCTCGCTTGAGATGAATTTGCTGTTTGATAGCAGCGGCCATTTCCGGCGCGATCGCCATTGCAATTTCATCCGGCGATTCACTCATTCTGTGGCTGATTCCCACAGTCAGAGCCGGCGATATGGCTACTCCCATCGATTGTCTATTTTCTCTGGATTTGGTATTAATTATTTCATCAATTATCGGACTTATGGTTTCGACAAATGATTGTCTCGACTCATTAATGGTTTGGAGCATCATTTCGGGAAACATGATTTTAATTCGGGCGAGTAATTCTTCCCGATCGCCTCCCCATTCCGCATCAGTAATTTTGCGATCGAGTTCCCCTACTTTATCGTTGAGTCTGTAATTATAACTTACAACTTCATCTAACAATGGTAAAATAGATTCGATGACCGACTTTTGTAGTTGGGCGTGATGGCTAACCATCAGCTCGTCAATCAAAGGTTTCAGTAAATCTGTAAACAAGTCTGTGGATTCATAAATTCGGTGTTCGATCGCCACAATCTGTTGTTCGATCTTCCCCAGTCTTTGATCGATCCTTTTATTCTGAATGATGGCATCTACAGCCGGGGCGATCGCAGATTCTATCTCTAGCTTTGCTTCCCCG
The DNA here is from genome assembly GCF_036700325.1 of Microcoleus sp. Z1_B2. Classification (NCBI taxonomy): domain Bacteria; kingdom Bacillati; phylum Cyanobacteriota; class Cyanophyceae; order Oscillatoriales; family Microcoleaceae; genus Microcoleus; species Microcoleus sp. Z1_B2. The sequence continues at coordinate 78,015 of NZ_JAUBOQ010000007.1, read as the reverse complement.
ATGTTTCGGGACAGCATTTCTACAATCACTGGCATTATTCTTGCCATCAACCCTTCTATCTCGGCTAAAACTTGCTGCTGAACTTCGACAATCTTAGTTTCATTATTTAATATTTGTGCTGCAATACCGCTGTTTTGAATAGCCGTGTTGACACCAGGTGCGATCGCCTCTCTCACCTCTAACTTTGTCTCCTCAATTTTCCGGTTCAGCGACTCAATCATTAACGGCATTAGCCTTGCCATTATATCTTCCGGCTGAGTTTTTTGCTGTCGTTGAAGATTATTTAGTCTACTTTCTACGTCGCTCAATTTGCCTTGAACTTCTCTTTGAAGAATTGCTGATTCTATCAAAGGTTGGATCGTCGCTGCTACTTGTAATTTTGATTCATCGATTTTCTGATTCAGCAAATCAGTTATTGCCGGCATTAGCATCGCCATTATCTCTTCAGGCTTCTGAGTTGGCGACTGTTGCGTAGCCAGTCGGCGTTCGATGATGCTCAATACTTTTTCTTCTATTTCTACCCAAGCTATTCTTACCTGTACTGAGGGGGCAACAGCTTCTACAACCTCTAATTTTAATTCACTAATTTTGCGGTTCAGTAAATCGCTAACTACTGGTACTAGCTGCTTGATTAAATCTTCCGGTTGCTGCTGGTAACGCTGCTGAATATTTGCAACTCTATCTTCAATTCTTACTACCTGTTCTTCAAGTCCGTTTTGATTGTGAATTACTTGATTGACTCTCGGTGCGATCGCCGAAGCTACCTCTAACTTAGACTCCTCTACCTTACGGTTTAGCAGATCTCCCACTACTGGCATCAGCCGTTGGATTAAGTGTTCTGTATTCGGCAGGGGTTGCTGGTTAAAGTTAGCAATTTGATTTTCCCAATCTGCTAATTTAGCCTCCAACTCGATGCGATTAATTTTATTATTGTTTGCGAGGTCGATCGCCTTTTTTAATTCAGACTTCAACTCCTCTAATTCTTCTCTCACCAACTCAGGAATTAACGGTTTCAGTAAAATCATCAACTCTTCTGGTTGAGACATCAGCTTCTCAAAATTTTCTAACCTTTGTTCCACGCTCAAAACATTACTGTAAAATTCCGGCAAATCCCTTTCAAACAGTAGTTGTTGCAACTGCTTAAACTGCTCAACTGCTTGTTCTAATTCTTCCTCCGACTGCCGATTATTTTTGGCTACCTTCCCGGCCATAGATAAATCGGGTTCCTCATTATTGTTTTCTCGTCTTTGAGATGGAATCTCTTCCTCGTTAGTTAATACTTCCGGTACAATACTCGGTGATTCGATCCGAAAAGATAATTGTTTGCGCCGATTTTCCTCATCCTCTAATCGCTGAACAGACTTTTCCGAAAGCGGTAATTTCAGTTCGCTTGGCTCTTTTTTGGATTTCTTCAATAACTGAAATTCAGTCAATATGGTTAGCAATTCCTGAAGTTGCTCTCCAGCCTTAGAACTTGCCAGAGTTGCATCAGAAACCTCTTTTTCTGACTGATATATTTTGCCTGAATTATCATTAAATGCTGCCATACTGCGCTACCAAAAGGTGATTTTAATCGACCGAATAAAATTGCCAGCTTGCTTGCCGCCTCACCCCAGCGAAAATCAATAGGAATGACACAATTTTTCCGAGTGTCTGGCGTACTAAAGCTATCGCCCTATTTTAACTGCTGTTCTGCGACTAGCCAACTGGGCCGCCAACTGCAATGCTGCCTTCATGCTGGAGGCATCCGCAATCCCTTGACCTACAATATCAAAAGCTGTGCCGTGATCGGGAGATGTGCGGACAAAAGGCAAGCCAATTGTAGTGTTGACTGCTTTATCGAAAGCCATCAATTTTACTGGAATCAACCCCTGGTCGTGGTACATTGCCAAGTAACCGTCGTGAGCTTCTGTGGCTAAACCGTACCAAACTTTAGCCGGTTTTACCCACAGGGTATCGGGGGGGACTGGCCCGTCTAACTGCACTTGAGGAAAGCGATCGCGCTGCGTTTCCAACCAAGGTATCATCCAGTCTTGCTCTTCATTTCCCAGTTTGCCATTTTCGCCGCTGTGAGGATTTAAGCCAGAAATCGCAATTTTCGGTCTTTCCAGCCCAAAATCTTCCCGCAAACAGTCTATCAGTAATTCTAGTTTTTCACTCAGTAATTCTGGACTCAAAGCATCGGGGACTTGACGGAGGGAAATATGTGTGGTAGCGAGTAAAGTTACCAGCGTCCAGCCACTGTGGGGAGATGTGGCGGCAAACAGCATTCCGAACCGCTGCGATTTTGCCCTTTCTGCGAGGAGTTCTGTTTGTCCGGGATAATTGTAACCGGCAGCCTGCCAGCAAGTTTTGGAAATCGGGCCTGTGACGATCGCGGAGAATTCGCCGGCGATGGTACGGGCGATCGCACTTTCCATGTAAGCAAAGCTAGCCGCCCCGCTAGCTGCATTCCCGACACCGGGGACTATTTCGCCCCACTTGTTGTCTGGTTCAATATCAATAATATTTAATGTTTCGGGATTTGCCGCTTCTGCTGCGGGATTGGTCGATCGCAACTTATCGTAAGTTTGCTGCAAAACTCTCCTAGAACCTATAACCGTCACCTTCAAAGCAGCAGCGGGATCTGCCAATGCCTTGAGAATCACTTCCGGGCCAATTCCCGCCGGATCTCCCAGAGTTACAGCTAGTTTGGATTCCCGATCGAGACTCAAGGCAGTTTTCTCCAACAAAATACAGGAATTTCGGCACTGAAATTTTAGCATTCATGTACCGGGTTGACCCAAATTATATTATCTTTATCAGAAGATTGGGTTTAAAACCCCGTCTTTTTAGGACGGCTTTTTCCATTTTCAAGTAAAATAACACATTTATCTAAACAAATGAATATGGTACAATAAGCAGATCAGACAAGATTTAAAAACCTACCCCCGGACTGGGGGAAAGTCTACGCCCAAAACATTCACAGAGGAGATATGACTACACACCTATGTGCTTTTCGTGGTCAGCCTGGGAACCCTATTACTAGGGATATTAAGATCGAAATGTCTTAAGAATCCTCGTGCCTTCAGGGCGAGGAGTGTCAATTAATGCGATCGCCCAATTGAACAGATAAAATCATGAATCCTGAAATTTTCAATGCAGCCTTTTTGTCCTTTTCCCTAATTTTCGTGGGTATAGGTGGAGGCTTCCTCCTGCTCAAATTGCAAGGCGGCGAAGAATAAGTTTTTTTCAACCAATCCTTCAAAAGCCTTCTACCTTCTGCCTTCTAGAGTCTACTTGCTGCCGAAAGCAAGCCTTCTGGCGAATATCTCAAGCCTAAAATGAGAAAATTTCAGGTTTTTGTTAAGTTTTTATAAAAAACTTAACAAAAACCTGATACCATCTTATTGAAAGTTTAAGATTCATAATTAATCCCTAGATGACTTTATTGATTTTAGGTGCCACCGGCACTCTCGGCCGCCAAATAGCCCGCCGCGCCCTAGACGAGGGCTACCAGGTGCGCTGTTTAGTCAGAAGTTACAGAAAAGCTGCATTTTTGAAAGAATGGGGCGCTGAACTCGTACCGGGGAACCTTTGCCAGCCAGACAGTCTGCCTCCGGCCCTAGAAGGCGTCACTGCTATTATCGATGCAGCAACAGCCAGTGCAGCCGATTCTGTCAGCATCAAAAGAGTAGACTGGGACGGAAAAGTATCGCTGATCCAAGCAGCAGCAGCAGCAGGCATCAAGCGTTACATATTCTTTTCCTTTCTCGACGCTGAGAAATATCCCCAAGTCCCCTTGTTGGAAATCAAGCGCTGTACCGAATTGTTCTTAGCAGAATCCGGTTTAGACTACACAATCTTGAGACCTTGCGGCTTTTTGCAAGGACTGCTGAGCCTGTATGCAATGCCGATTTTGGACAATCAGGCAGTCTGGCTGCCCAACAAGCCATCCGCCCTTGCCTACATGAACACTCAGGACGTTGCTAAATTTGCCGTCCGGGCCCTTTCCGTTCCCGAAACCGAGAAAAAAAGCTTTCCGGTGGTGGGAAATCGCGCTTGGGATGCTGACGAAATCGTGCGGTTGTGCGAACGGCTGTCAGGGAAGGAAGCCAAAATTACGCGCACCCCGGATGTCTTGTTGCAGGCTACTCGTAAATTAGCTACCTTCTTTCAGTGGAGTTGGAACGTAGCTGACAGATTGGCTTTTTCAGAAGTTTTGGCAGCCGGAAAACCCTTGAAAGCTCCGATGGATGATGTTTACAGTGTCTTCGGAATCGACCCTAAAGAAACTACTACTTTGGAGTCTTATCTCGAAGAATACTTTAATCTGATCATGAAGAAGCTCAAGGAAATAGAGTACGAGCAGCTTAAGACTAAAAAACGGAGTAAACAAAAAATGCCCTTTACATTTTAAAGTGCCGAAAGCTGGGATTATATACAACGACGTTAAACCTGTGGCTTGTCGCATCGCCGCAGAGTTAGAAGACAAGCTGACTGCCCGCGGCTGGGAGGTTTGCTCGGTTTCTGGTTCGGGAGGAATTCTGGGCTATTCTAGCCCCGATCGCCCCCTGTGCCACACTCAGATCGAACAACTCGTCCCCCCCGGTTTTGACAGCGACATGGAGTTTGCAGTGGTGTTGGGCGGCGACGGTACGGTGCTGTCGGCATTTCGCCAAGTCGCTCCCATCGGAGTGCCGCTGCTGACTGTCAATACCGGTCACATGGGCTTTTTGACAGAAACTTACCTGAACTTGCTGCCGCAAGCTTTGGAAAAGGTAATCGCTGGAGAATACGAAATAGAAGAAAGATCGATGCTGGCGGTGCGGTTGTTTCGAGAAAACGACTGCCTCTGGGAAGCCCTTTGTCTCAATGAAATGGTGCTGCACCGGGAACCGCTGACTTGTATGTGTCATTTTGAAGTGGCGATCGGGCAACACGCCTCTATTGACATTGCCGCAGATGGAGTCATCATCGCGACTCCCACAGGATCGACGGCTTACGCGCTGTCTGCCGGCGGGCCTGTGATCATTCCCGGAGTGCCGGTGTTGCAGTTGCTGCCTATTTGCCCGCATTCAATGGCTTCGCGGGCTTTGGTGTTTTCCAACACCGAGCCGATCAAGATTTTGCCGGCGAGTCCGACCCGCCTGGTAATGGTGGTAGATGGTAACGGCGGATGTTATGTTCTGCCCGAAGATTGGGTGCAAGTCGAGCGAGCTCCGTACCCAGCCCGCTTTATTCGGGTGCAATCTTTTGAGTTTTTCCACATTTTGCGGGAAAAATTGGGCTGGGGCTTGCCTCACATTGCTAAACCGAGTTCGGTTGAGTTGCCTTGATATTTGTTGTTGACACTCCCCGACTATCAAGGTACGGGGATTGTTGGCTCAACCAGTTGGCTTGCTCGTAGATATCATATCAAGTCCTAGCTGTAGGAGATCGCAATTCCCGTTCCCGTTTTTCACCGATTGAAGGGATTTTGATTTCTTTATCTGTTGATAAATCGTAGAATAAAGCAGCCATTAGTGTTGGTAATGTAGGCCGACTTTTATCCACCGGAATCTTTAATTCTCGATCGAGATTACGAACCATCTCCAAAGTCAGGCTGTGTTTACGAGATAACGGTATAGTTGGAGTGTCTTCATTTCTATTCACTCTGCTTAGGACGGATTTCAAATTCTGAACGTGCCCGGAAGAAACAGACATCAAACTCGAAGAAGAAATTAGCTTGCCCCAAAATCAAAGGTACATTGGTTGCTTGTGTCCAGGCAAATGCCAGGTTAAGCGTTGGGAATGAACTAACTCGAGCATTAACAACGACTGCGCGGGCTTCAAATTGAGCCAAATTCCCAGCCAATACGACTGAGAGTGTCTCATTTTCCCAGACTAAGCCCAGTTGTAGCCCTAACTCGTAGGGCAAAACATTAACGCTTGCGCCTGTATCTAGTAAGCCCTCAGCGTTCAAGGATTGACCGTTCAGGCTGAGTGTCAATGGTAGATACGGCATTCGATCGACCATACCAAGACTGCTGTCAATGATTTTGTAGGGAAATCTCTGAGCGTCAATCATTCTGTTCTTGTTGTTTTGTCGTCAGAAGATTCATTAAAACATTGGCAGCCTCAGAGCAATTGTAAGGCGACCAGACCGGATACTCTCGATCGGCCACAAAAAAGTTTGTTGCATTTTCTTCTTTGACGAGTTCTGTTGCCAGAAACTGCATCAGCCGAAGCTTGTCAATTTTTGAAAGTTCCTGGATCTGTGACATTAGTTCAGCCAATGGCATTTGAGAATCTCCTCGTTCGAGGTTTGGCGAAAAGATTGGATCTACTAGCTTGTTGCATGGTGCGCGATCGCAGCGTATCTATTGATTCTACCAATTTTCTGATTTGTCAAGCTCTCGATCGAGCTTCCGAATCATCTCCAAAGTCAGGCAGCGTTTGCGAGATAACGTTTCGGGTCAGCGGTTGCCAGGGTCTTTGTATCCAATCCAAGCGGCTTCGGTCAATCCGCTGCACCCGAATTGTTACGCTGCATTTGTCTATTGGACAAGTCGATTAGCTTCTGCTGCCAAAAGCTCTGCTCTCTCATCTACAAAAACTCTAAAATCGTCATCAAACAACGAGACAGGAGAAATAGCATGTTCAAGAATTTCATTCATAGACAAACTTGGCATTACCGACCTGTAGAGGCTAGGAGGACTATTACTAATCATATTATTGTCGCTTGTAGACAAAAAGCAAAAATTGGCAAGACAACTATCGTCGTAGCTATCTTGATTGGCGCTTCTCAAAAAAGCTCTAGGATACATATGGTGAAATTGATTTCGATTGTATTCCCTCAAAACCTCACGCAAACTTATGGGTGATCCAGTTACGAAACTGTAGGGATTTTTTTGAGCTAGCAGTAAAATAAAGGTTTTTGTTATGACAGTCTTACTTCTAAATTTGTTGTCTTTGAAGAATGATGATTCTACTTCAAAAGCATCTGAAATAGTAGCTAGATTTGAAGGTTGCCCAAGTTTTAGCTTCGATATTTCCCCAACGTCAGACTGCATACTTTTAATAGGTTGACTGTTGTATCTTCTAGAAAAACAAGTCCGCCAGAACCATTTCAGAATTGTTCTTCTCTGAGAATCTGTATATCGAAACTGCGAATTTCCAGTTGATGAGAAAAAAACTGATAAGGGAACTAGAAAATTAGAATACGGCAAATTGTCTAAAGAAAAGATCTTTAAATTGTCTCTTAGAAAGTCTATCGCCCCCTTGAGCCCATTAGCCATCTCTTGGAAACGATCTCTGACAATAGCTCCATTTAGATTAATCAAAGTGTCAGTTTTAACATTGCCTGTCAAAACAGCAGCGCAACACCTCAACAACAAATCCTGATCTTGACCAACATCTCTGAAACCAAATGGTTCAAGTTCCAAGGATAAATCTTCAAATTTACGTTGTAAATCAAATTCTTCGCTCCAAGTCCATGCCGACAAAAGCTGCAAAGTATCTAATTCAATTCCTTGCCTATTAATTCTCTCGAAAACAATAGCTACTATGGTTTTGTCATCAGTTGACAGCATTTGAATTGGAATTCTTGTTTGCCTAAAAACGTCTTGAACTTTATCTAATAATTCCAATATCTCATCTTCTAAACTTGCGGTAGCTCGCCTGTATGCAACAGTATTAAAAAAGTTTCTTAGCAAAAAATATCTGTTGGGATCAGCTTCTGACTCATCAAGTGCAGCAAACTGAGATTCCTGAGCATTTGTATTAGCTCTGTAATCAAAATATACGTTTGTCCAAACTTCTTGGCTAAAAGCGTCTACTTGTGATTGAAATACCCCAAATATAGATGTAATTCTCTGCTGTCCATCTAACACATAGTCAATTGGATAGTCTGGATCTACATCTGGCAATCTAAATGGGCCAAGATCACGCTCAAATCGAAGTCTTGATCGCGTTCTCCAGAAAAGCAATGAGCCAATAGGATAACTCTTGTACAAGCTATCCATTAAAACAGCTACCTTATCAGCATCCCAGACGAAACCTCGTTGAAAAGTCGGTATGCGTATTTGCCCTGACAGAACTTTCTCAATGACTTGACTTATAAATATGTCGCTCATAGCTGTTTAATATTTGGCTTGCTCAGTAATGACAATTTCAAGTTCACTATACTTCGCTAACCCCAGGATTGCCGCATAACTTATAATTGTATCGCAGTTGCGGTACAATACTAGACTGGATGCGGTAAAATACTGGATATAGCCGAATAATACCGCAGATTGAGGATGTATGTCAACTCCTTCTTACTCCCCATCGGAATCTCCTTTCCTCGATCGAGTTCGCTACACGATTCGACTTAAACACTTCAGCCGTCGCACTGAAACAAGCTATCTTTATTATATTTGAGATTAGACTCGATCGCACCCGATCGCATATTCCATGAATTAATTGTACTAATTTAATATGGGATTTTTAGCAGACCAGTTTAGAGAACAGATTTCAGTCCAAGACGATCGACGAATGGAAGAAAGTCCCGATCGCCAAATAAGAATTAGTGATTGTTTTCGATAATAGCATCCATCAGAAAAGCCGCGATCGCCCCTAGACACAGGGCGATACCAACGTTTTCATACCAGAGAACGACGGGTTCAAATCACCTATTTCGAGGGACTGAGTTCCACAGCATCGGTCTTTGCAGTTAACTCAACCTTTAGCGTAGAAGCTGCCTGCATCGCATGGGGACTGACTAACGAGAATTGTGCAGTCGGCTGCTGACAAGCCACCATTGTTTTCACGTGTTCCATTTCATCATCCCGAATGGCAACAAACACATCATAGAGATTGTCGATCGTTGGACGACGGAATACATTAGCACTGCTTGTTTGAAACTCCTCAAACATATACAAATCGCCATCTCGATAGTATTGGATAGCGACATCTGGTGCGGGCTGTTGCTTGAGAGCCTCAGCTTCGGCATTGAGGAACTTGTCGTAGCTGGCATAGGCGTGTCCCTCTACAAGTTCCATGAATTTGTAGGCAGATTTGGACGACACCATGTAGACCAAAATGATAATCCAGTAGTAAATGAGTGCAGTGGCTCGTGCTAGAAGGCGATCGACCCAAAAGCTCGATCCTCCCAGTGATTCCATAATCAACAGATGATGTAGTTCATTCCACGACTCCGAAAAGTGGATTTTTAACCAATCAGCCTTCCGCCACCAGCCCAAGGTTTCATAGAGGTGAAGTACCGATAGATAAGAGAAATAAGGAACACGAGCCACGGTTTCTAGCACATAAAACCGAGGATAAGGGCGATCGGCATAGACGACATTGATCACAAAAACGAGAATACCAACTAAGAGACGAATCATTGACTGAATCCTCAATAAATACGAAAGATAATTTGAACAATTGAGCAACTAATGACTGACGACCGGAATCTCAGCCGCAATGGTTTCGAGGGGTTGGGCTTGAGTAGGCTGTTGGAAAATAGCCACGATCGCTTTAATCACGCAAAAGACGAGGATCAATGCACCAACCGAGAAGACGATATCCCCAGGGATGCGTAGCCAAACTGTCCACTGCATCCATGCCGAACCAATGACTTCAGCACTGCGAGCGTACCAAGTGCCATGATTAACAGATTGTACCAATTGATAAAAACCATTAGGAATCAGTCCGAAAACCATCATCATGCCTAGCCCACCATTGATCCACCAGAAGGATAAATTGAAGTTTTTCTCATCCCAGGCGCGATCAGGAGTGATTTCACGCAAGGCAAAGAGCATGAGGGCGATCGCAAGGGAGCCGTAGACACCAAAAAGTGCAGCATGGGCATGGATTGGCGTAGTATTTAGTCCTTGGGAATAGTAGAGGAAAATCGGTGGATTGATTAAGAAACCAAAGACACCTGCTCCAACTAAGTTCCAAAAAGCAGTGGCAATAAAGAATTTTAGTGGTACTCGATAAAATCCTTGCGCTTCTTGGGATAGCTTCATCGACTTCACCACTTCAAAGCCAATTAAGGTCAAAGGAACGACTTCTAAGGCTGAAGCAACGGAACCCATCGACGTAATGAATACAGGTGTTCCTGAAAAGTAGAGATGGTGTAACGTGCCGATTACGCCACTACCAAGATAGAGAATTGTCGTCATGTAGGTGGCTCTCAGGGCGGAGGAGCGCTTTAGGAAGCCCAATTCGCTACATAGATAGGCGATCGCTACAGTCGCAAACACCTCAAAGAAGCCTTCTACCCATAAATGCACGACCCACCAACGCCAATATTCAGCAATGCTCAAATGGGTGTGATTGTTGTACATCAACCCTGACGCATAGAACAGGGGAATTGTAATCGCACTGTAGAGAAAGAAATGATTCAGTCCCGTTTTATCACCTTCCGCCTTGAGCGCAGGCTTGAGGGCGCGGTACATCAGCCAGAGCCAAAACACCATGCCACCAATCAGCAATAATTGCCAGAGGCGACCAAGTTCTACATATTCATAGCCCTGATGTCCAAACCAGAAACTATTGTCACCGCCGATAATGCCTTGGACACTAGCCCAAGATCCGATTAAGGAACCAACAACAACGACAGTCAAAGCCACTAACAAACCGCCATTGCCCCAAGCTTGCAACTTCGGCTCATGTTTACCAAACCTTGGCGCGAAATATAGCCCTGCGGCGAGCCAACAGGTGGCAATCCAAAATACTGCTAGCTGTAAATGCCAAGTCCGCGAGGCGGCATAGGGTAAATATTGCTGAAGTGGCACACCATAGAAGCCGTCGCCTTCTACAGCGTAATGGGCTGTGACCATTCCCATCAACATTTGCACCAAAAACAAAGTCATAGCAACCCCAAAGAAGAGGGTAGTGACTTTTTGGCTCGGTGTGGCAATCCGAATCAGGGGGCGATGGGCGACAGCGATTACTTCTTCGCTATCTTCTTGGGTGATGTAAACAAACAGAAATATACCGATCGCCGCAATCAGCACAATCACCGACACAATTGACCAGATCAAGAATTGAGCCGGAGCCTGATTGCCAATCAAGTCATCGTGGGGAAAGTTGGCGGTATAGGAAAATGGTGCATTCGGACGATCGGCAGATGCTGCCCAAGCCGTCCAACTAAAGAAAGCGGTGACATTACGGATTTGCGTCTCGTCAGTAAACCAACCGCTAGGAATGGAATGAATCTTAGAGCCTTGGGATAGCAAAGTTTTATAGCTATCAAAAACCTTGCTTAGTCCCTTAGTTTGAGCAGCCGTGAGGGTTAAGGCTCCTGTCTCTGACGCATAGCGATTAGTTTTAAATTCTTGCTGTACCTGCGCTTGGAGAGTAGCGCGATCGACTGCCGATAAAGCCTGTAAATCAGCTTCACTAAAATCGGAATTACCGTTATATAAAAGTCCGGCAGTGGCAAGACCCCAACGGTGCAGGACATCGGCTGTCCAGTCGGGAGCTAGGTAACTGCCGTGCCCCCAAATACTCCCAATATGTTGTCCACCGCGACCCAGATAGGTTACTTGCCCAGCTTCAATATTCGCTTGAGTTAGAATGATTTCCTGTTGCGGCGACACCACAGTAGCGGGAATCGGTGGTGCATTTTTGTAAATCGCCGATCCTGCAAAGATCAGCACTGAAAAAGTGACGATGCAAATTAGCACCAGCCAAGCGGGTAGGCTAATTTGACGGGGACGAGCGCGGGCTGTCACCACTTTGTCAAAGGTTGGGTTTGCCATAAAGCCATAAATTCGGTTTTAAAGTACCTATCGACATAGCATAGGAGAATAGAACCTAATAATGCTTTGACTTAAGTCAAAAACAACCTTAAAAAATGCTCAAGTACGTTTATCTTGTCTAGCTCGGCGCTTTGTTCCAACCATCCTCACTACCCTAAACGATGTTAAATAGAGTCGATTTGAGCAACTGGTTACAAAACATTCTGATTTTTCAAGGATTATCGGCAGAGCAACTGATTCCTTTAGCTCAGATCGCTCAACTGCAAACCTTTGGAAAAGATGAGACAATTTTCCATCAGGGCAGTGATGCAACTGGGTTTTTCATTGTCCAAGCTGGTCGTGTCAAGGTATTTAAGACTGCATCCAATGGGAAAGAACACATTTTACATTTATTAAAAAGAGGCGATTACTTTGCCGAAGTTGCCACCTTTGATGGCAAAGCTTTTCCAGCTTCGGCGATCGCATTGGAATCCACAGAATTAATATTCTTCCCTCGGTTAGCTTTTCTGGATTTACTTCATCAATATCCTGCGCTCGCCATCAATATGCTGACAAGTTTGGCAACCCGTTCGCGTAAATTGGCACAGATGGTGGAAGATCTGTCGTTTAAAGAAGTGCCACAAAGATTAGCAGCTTATTTATTAGATTTGAGCGATCGCGCTAATGGCGATCAAGTTATTAATCTAGATGTTACTAAAACTCAGCTAGCTGCTATTTTAGGGACGATTTCTGCTACCCTTTCTAGGGCATTCTCGCATCTCCACGATAAAGGATTAATTACGATTAATGGTTCTCAGATTGAGTTATTGGATCGCGATCGGCTACAAGCGTTGAGTCAGAATGTAGAGTTGGGCGATCGCTTTTAGATCATGACTTTTGGAGTTTAGGTCACTGAAAAGTGATTCCACATGGGATTTATGATTTTCAACAAAACATAGGATATATAACATTATGAAACAGTAAAGATGCCAGTGAATTCGCGTGTGAGGCTTTAAAAGATTGGTGGAATAATCATGGAAAAACTACCTACCCTAACGCTAATTCGATTCGGTGTATTATGATAAAGCAAGCAGCGATAAATTCTCGTCTTCATAAAATAATTCGATCGCGTTAAAATTCCGACGTAGCAAATTTTCAATTTGCTAGGTCGAACAGTTTCCAAGGCGAAGCCAAATAACTTTCGGTGGATTCCCAAATACTAAGCTCAGGTCGTGCATATCCGCGTCTTTCGAGACAATCATCAAATTATTATCTTTTGCATAATCCCAAACTATTGGGTCGATCGTTGCTTTCATTCCCACATCTCGAACGTGAAGCGAATTTGGGAAAATATCGCTCAAACGATTCGGCAACTTGGGCGACAATTTTTCATCAAAAAGTAATTTCATGCGGATAATGGATCGGTCATAAACCGACGCTCGCGGTCAGCAGCATAAGCAATGCAGGCTTTTAAATCTTCTCGCGTCAAATCGGGAAAATCGTCAAGAATTTCTGCTTCAGTCATCTCGGAAGCCAGGTACTCAAGCACTTCATAAACCGTAATTCGCAAGCCGCGTACACAAGGCTTACCACCGCGTTTGTTTGCTTCGATCGTGATGTGGTTTCGGTAGTTCATAGTTTGATATGGGATTTTTAGCAGACCAGTTTAGAGAGCAGATTTCAGTCCAAGACGATCGACGAATGGAAGAAAGTCCCGATCGGCAAATAAGAGTTCGTGATTGTTTTCGATGCAGAAGGTGGCGATAATGACATCAATCGTTTTGCGAACTGTGATGCCTTGCTTTCTGAGGGTGCGAAAATTGTCAGCACTTTTGATGGCGAGGTCGGCTTCGAGGAAATTGAAGACGGTGAGATTGGTGAGGAGATGCTTGGCCCTGTTGTAGTCGGAGTCTTGGTGAAACCCTTGGAGGACTTCGGTGAGGATAAGGTTGCCGATCGCGATCGGTTGGGTGGTGAGGAGTTGGTCAAGGAGATCGGTTTGTGGGGTGGATTGTCCGTTAAAGTAGTCAATCCAGACGCTGGAATCAACAATAATCATGGGCTTACTATTGTTCCGTATCCGTTCTCATGCGATCGAGGTCGCCGTCCCAGGCGAGTTTACCCCGTAGCGCACGTAGGTTCTCTTGGTTTTTCATTTGGATCAGCAGGCTCAGGGCCAATTCGATGACTTCTTGTTGTGCAGTCAGTCCGGTGACTTGGAGCGCATTGGTGATGAGGGAGCTATCGATTTCGATCGTGCTTTTCATAGGTGCTTTTGGGGTGAGTTTTATCGATCGCGCTTTCATCCGATTATAAGCGATCGCCCATCGGCAGCGATCGACATCTAGCGTATCTATTTATTCTACCAATTTTCTGTAGGTCAATCTCTCGATCGAGATTCCGAATCATCTCCAAGGTCAGGCAGTGTTTACGAGATAACGGCAAAACGCTGCGGCGGCAAGTAACACCGAAACGAAGCGAAAAGACTCTATTCCGCTCCACTGTGTTGTTAGCTGGCTGGCTACTACGCGATGCTTCTAATTTCTGCCGAATTGCTGCCTGAATCTTTGCGTCAAAATCGGGATCCATCGGGCTTCCAATGATTGATTTCGGACGCTGACTGAACCTGTCTAAATATGCCTGACAAGCAGCTCGATCGGGCGCGATTTTCCAGAAAGTACCGTCTCAATTCGGCATCGCTCATAGCCTCAAAATTCACTTGGCTCATCAGAATACCTCCCCATTCGGTACTATTTCAAAAATCTATTTTTAAACGCCTTCAATGTATCCTTACTCTTAGCCGAATCGTATATACCAAAAACTACACGATCGAAACATCCATGAAATCGCGGACTCTCAAGCCACTGACCAAAAGCATCTGCTACCATACTGGCATCGTTGCAAAACACACCACAGCCCCATGCACCGAGTAACAACGATCGATGTCCATTATCTTGCGCCACCGCAAGTACATATCCAGCACGTCGCCGTAATGCTTTTTCAATATCGGGAATTGCATTGGGATCGCGACGCAATACTTGACCTGCATTTGGTGCGGGCGCAGTAATAACAGATGCTAAAAAATAATCATCGAGCAATTCACGACTGCGGATTCTAAACCAAGGAACTTTTGGAGAATAAATCAGATAATCGGTGTAAAGAAGAGAATCTTGCGATCGGTTTGCTTGATAATACTCGGGCTGTGTCAATTGACAGGGATATAACCCGGAACAGCGAGCCAAATCTTCTTCTTGTGCTTTTGCACCATTAATAAATCCGCCGCCAGGATTTCGAGCGGAGGCATAGTTTAGGAGCGCGAGATCGTGGCAACCTTCACCTTTTACCAAACGGTAGGCGGCTGCTTGAGAGGTCTCATCGGTAACTTCCACCAAAAGGCTCTGTTTCGCATCACATTGCGTATTTTGCAATAAATTTTCAACTTCTTCTGGTCGATACAATTTAGTATTTTTCTCTGCCAGCTTCTGCTCGGTAGCGAAATTAATAACACGATCGTGCCTTGAAATGAACTCGCCTTTTTCTAGAATCTGCAATGTTTCCTTGGCTATACCTTTTAACGACATACGCTCCTCCTTGGTGGTGCATAAAACTTCTTCGAGACTCAGAATGGACAACCCGAACAGACATTCATCAGAACTTCTTCACGCACGAATAACTGTAACGGTTCGCCCCATTGGTGTCAGATGAATTTCAGTATTCAGTCGTTCTTCTAATTCCAGCGCATTCTCGCGTCGATCGAATATCACCAACCACCCTTCATCTTCTCCCAATCGAGCCAAATATCCATCTAACTGTTCCAACCCTTTACTCAACGGATCGACTTTCCGAGTTCGCCAAACCTTCAGTTCAATTCCCAATGTTACCTCACCATAACGCAAACATAAATCCATTCTGTCGCGTCCGATCGCATATTCCCGTTCCAACGTTCCCCCACCATTAATCACCCGATGCAGAAATGCCATTAACACCAAATGCGGGGCTATTTCGGGATAAGATGCACTTTTGAGTAACGGTTCGCCATGTTGTAGCCAAAATTCCAAAAAAGTTTTGAGTAACGCTTGCGTGTCTAATTTGCCTTCCTTAGTCAACCAACTCGGTGCAATTTGGGGCAGAGAAGCCATTGGCGTTACGGTGAGCACGCGGGGCAAAACTTCGCGATAAATTGGGTTAGCGATCGTCAATCCACCCTGAACATCCATCTTACACAAACCCAAATCGATTAAAAACTGAATATCATCATTGGGGATATTGCCCAGTTCCAAACCTGCCAACATCGGCTCGATAATGGCTTTAACTCGGTTTTCGCGCAGTCGTTCTGCCAAACTATCTAAATGCGTATCTTGTCGTTTTATGAGAATTTCTTTGGCTTCTAAAATATGGTCTGGTGTAATAGCGATCGATTCATCTGTTACTAATTCTTCTACAATTTCCTTAGCTAAAGCATTCACTAACCAAGGTTGTCCCTGAGTCAGTTCAAAAGCTAAGGCTACGGCTTCAGGTGTAAAAACTTGTCCGGTATCTTGGGTATGTTGCGCGTAGAGTTCCGCGACTTCTGAGGCATTAAAATCTCTGAGAGTAATCGATCGCACTTTAATATTAAACGGACTCGATGTATGGAGTCGATCGCTTCCCCCCGCAGCCACTTTGTAATCGCGAACATCCCGCAAACCAATTAAACCCACCGATTGCGGAAACGCTTTCGGGCGATTGGGATAACCATCGCGCAGTTGTCGCAGCATAGAAATCAACGCTTGGTCTTGTAGTGCGTCAATTTCATCGATGAAAATCACCAAAGGACGAGGAGAAGATTGTGCCCACAGGCTGAGTACATGGCCGATTTGCTGTCCCGGTTCCGACGAGGGCCAAGCAGGCGGCTGCAATTCTGGGGGAAGTCGAATCGAAATCGCCCGTCGCCAAGCACCGAGAATGGCATCCTCTGCACCCGCGATGTCTTGACTGAAGGGTGCGCCGACTTCTACCGACAGCATCACGGCGGTGTATTGTCCGCTTTCGGTGAGTTGTTTGGCTAACGCCAGCATAGCGGTGGTTTTCCCCACTTGCCGGGGTGCATGGATGACGAAATAGTTGCGTTGAGCGATTAACCTTTCTAAGCTGGGTAAGCGTACCGTGGGCGACAATGCGTAATGAATGTCTTCTTGGCATGGGCCAGCAGTATTGAACCAACGCGGCATAGGTCAACTGGGGCGAATGGGGCTGCTCTCAGTTTACTTTACGGTTGTTGGAATGGCGTTCTAGTTGTTAAGCGGGGGTTTGTACCGACTCTCCGCACCCGATGAAACTCTCTCAGAGCGAAAGTCGTGCTCGATTCTTGATTCAAAAGACCTCTTGCAAAAATAATTAGGACGGGCAAGATGCCCATCCCACAAAATTTATTTTTTCTTGTGGGATGGGCATCTTGCCCGTCCCATCAATAGATGAAAAGGATTTTTTGCAAGAGGTCTAAAGAACCGAAGAAATCCAACTGCCAACTGCCAAAGTTTCACTCTTCCACGCGATAGCCCAATTCCGCCAAACGGGTGCGGGACTGCCGCCACTTCGGCTGCACCTTGACAAATAACTCCAAATATACTTTGCCTTCAATTAACTTTTGAATCTGTTCTCGCGCCGCACTGCCGATCGACTTGAGCATACTGCCGCTTTTACCGATTAAAATGCCTTTTTGGGAATCCCGTTCCACGTGAATTGTCGCCAGAATGCGCGTAATTTTTGCTTCTTCTTGAACTATGTCGATCGCAATTGCTACCGAATGCGGCACTTCTTCCCGCGTCAGCAGCAAAATCTGTTCCCGAATCAATTCGCCCATAATAAAGCGTTCCGGCTGGTCAGTCACCAAATCGGGCGGATAATAATAAGGCCCAACCTCCAAATGTTCGATTAACAATTGTTGCAGCGACTCGACACCCTCGCCCGTGAGAGCGGAAAATTTCACTACAGGCCACTCAGGATTGACAATTTGCTCGTAAGTTCGATCGATCAACACGGAATCCTCCGGTTGTTCGTCCAACTTATTCATCCCCAAAATCACCGGAACTTTGCAATTGCTGAGAATTTCGATAATATATCGATCGCCCCCTCCCGATTCCACCGAACCATCCACCACAAATAGCACGACATCCACCGACTGAATCGCTGTGCGGGCATTCTGCACCAAAACCTTGCCCAATTCGTGATGTGGCTTGTGAATTCCGGGAGTATCTACAAAAATAATTTGTGCTTCCGGTGTCGTTAGGATGCCTCGCAGCCTGTTACGCGTCGTCTGAGACACCGGCGAAGTAATCGCAATTTTCTGTCCCACCAACTGATTCATCAGCGTTGATTTTCCGACATTCGGGCGTCCGACAATACCCACAAAGCCGGATTTGTAACCCGCCGGAGCCGCGGGAACACCCATAATGCCCGATACGTCGATAAATTTACTATCTTCCACTAAAATCACCTATTTTCAAGCCCCTTCTCTGTCTATTGTCGCCTGAAAATACTCAAACGCCCATCGATGCACTGTAGCATCTTTCTCGCCCTGGTATAGCGCGCCACACTCAAACCTCGATCGAGCCACAAACCAGTGTTAAAACAGGATACGCGATCGGCAAAACTTGATATCTGAGACAAAATTTGATAAAGTTCCAATGACATCGCTCAAAAATGAATCATTCTGGTAAAACCGACTCCCCAATGCTGTAACAACTTCAGATGTGTAAATATCTAACTCAACTGAAACTTTTCTACAGTTGGTCAGGCCAACCAGTTTTAACATTTTTGAGAATGTTTGGTAATAAATTAGGTAAGTTGAACTCAAACTCAAAAGCTCAATATCATCAGGCGCTTTCTCAATAAAAGCTAGTGTATTTTGAGCATACCTAAATTAGTGCTAATCGTCATAAAGTTGAGGAGATGAATCGAATGAAATCGAAATTATTTTGGAGTGTCTGCACCGTTTTGGTAGCAAGCTTGCCTGTTCCCGCCTTAGCTCAAACAAGCCCTCCCACCAGCCCTCAAGCAGGTATTGACTACAAGGGTGGATCGAAGAAATACCAGTTAGTACCGGGCAGAATCCAGGACAGAACCTTGCCCAGAGCCTTTGATTTTCCAATTATTACCAATGTTGGTACTGACACTAGCATCACCTCGGATTTCCTAATTACCGATCAGTTTCGCGCCCCAGCGGGTCGTACAGAATACACCGGAGCTCTCACCGCCTGGGCAGCATCAATCAGAGAATGTCTGGCAAAACAACCACTCTTGATTCGAGCCAGCACCAAGAACCCGATTCAGATTAATGGTAGAGTAGGCACGATTGTCAGAAACGCAAATAACCGTGCAGTTTGCAAATAAGCCAGCAATATCACAGGGGCTAAATTGACCGTAATTGCTGTAAGGGCGGGTTCACCAATATCTCCCATGCAAGCATCGATACAGTAAACCCGTCACCGCAGCGATATTGGGGTCAATCGAAGCCAGTTGATATAACTTCCGCTATCTAAAGATAAAAACTAGAGAGTGTTTTTGAACAAAAAGAGCAATAGAAAACCTATTGCTCTTTTTGTTGGCGAAATTTCTATTAATATCTATTAGGACTTATACAGCGGATTCCCGGTTTATAAAGTACACCCCAGAAACCGGGTTTCTTCTGGATTTCTCGCCAGAAACCGGTTTTATTCAAGAAACCCGGTTTCTCTGTACTTCACTTACCTGGAAAGTGCTGTATGATATCGGCTGAAACGACATCATAATAAGAGGTTTGTAGTGAGGAATGCAAGTCCTTATCAAAGTTTAAGGACTTGCATTCCTCACTGCAAACGACATTATTACGCAGAAACCAGCTTGTTTCCCAAAAATCCCGTTGAACCGGAGGGATATGGATTTTAACACCTGGTTTATCAAAGTTTGTCTGCGTAATTCACGATTTAGGAGCGCAAAATTCATGTGTACTCAGTAAAATTTCGCCATAATCAGGAATCCAAGCTAGCCACTGTTCTTCCGAAGATTCACACAACAGCCACGCTTCGTCAAAGCTGAATGCGGTTGGCGGGTTGAACAATTTAACCCACATAGAAGGAGTCAATTTTGGTGCAGGTACGGCGCAGCCAAATTTTTCCCAGTCGCGGACATTGGCGAAGCTTCCGGGCGTTGGTTGGGATTGCCAAGTACGAATATCTGTTTGCAGTTTCATCACAACTCCTTTTGGGCTAAGACTCTGAACCAGGTCGGGGTTGCAACAACCCAGAGCGACGGCGCAGATAAACTTTGATTATGTAGTCTATGTTACGGAATTATCTAGGCGAATGTGTAGGGTTGTAGCAAAAATTTACAATCGAGAGGAAAAAACGGGCTCAAAGCTGAAAAGGTCGATCGGCTATTGTTCAGCTCGGCAACGCTCGCCTACCATAGCAAACAACATCTGATTTATTCCAAAAATTCCCACATGAACCAAACTGCAAAATCCCAGTGGAAAACTCTAGATCGCTTTGTAGAGATCAACTCTCATTGGGTAAAACTAATCGCGGAACATCTCGAAACAACGGAAGGCAAAACAGTAGAATATTGGCGAGTAGAAAGAGCGGATTCAGTTGTAATCTTGACAATTCAAGCTGAAAAATTGCTGTTTCCCACACCGATGTATCGCCCCGGCGTGGCAGAAGCAACCCTGGATTTTCCCGGCGGTCGCGTACCAGCCGAAGCCACGCCAGCAGAAGCCGTTCCAGCTATAATCAAGAAAGAATTAGGCGTGACAGAAAGTGCGATCGCCCGCCTCGAACCGATTAACAATATCGGCTGGGCGATAAACAGCTCATTCTCCAATCAAAAACTCTACGGTTTTGTTGCAGAATTGCACCCGACAGCAACAGTAAACCCCGAATTTATCGGTGCTGAATATCCTGTCACCCCAGACGGAATTCGCGACTTGCTCAAAAAATTAACTTGCCTCCAATGTCGAGCCTTACTGCTAGAATGGCAAAACCAAGACAATTTTAGATTTTAGATTTTAGATTTTAGATTTTGGATTGTCCCGCGACGCTAGCCAATTGACGATTTATTAAAACCAAAATCACCGGAACTAATCATGCCTCTCAATAATGAAGTTGCTGTCGAATGCCTCGACGTGACATATCGCCTCAACCGCAGGCATTTAGTAGACAAACTCAATTTCAAAGTGCTGCAAGGAGAAGTTTTAGTATTGCTGGGACGCAGCGGGAGTGGCAAAACTACTACCATGAAATTGATTAACAATTTACTAACGCCAAGCAGCGGCGAAGTTCTTGTCATGGGAAAACCGACAACTCAATGGAACCCAATTCAACTGCGCCGAAAAATTGGTTATGTCATTCAAGAAATTGGTTTGTTTCCCCATTTTACCGTCGAGCAAAACGTCGGTTTAGTGCCAAGATTAGAAGGTTGGGAGGGCGATCGTATTCAATCTCGCGTCCGCCAACTGTTAGAATTAGTCAACCTCGACCCCCAGCACTTCGCCAAACGCTATCCGCATCAGTTATCCGGCGGACAGCGGCAGCGGGTAGGCGTCGCCAGAGCACTGGCGGCTGACCCTCCGATATTGTTAATGGATGAACCGTTTGGTGCTTTAGACCCGATTACTCGTCTGGAATTACAGCGGGAATTCGGTCAATTACAGCAGCAACTTGGCAAAACTGTGATTTTTGTGACTCACGGCATTCAAGAAGCTTTTTTGTTAGCTTCTAGAATTGGTTTGATGCAAGATGGACGGTTGATTGAATTGGCAACACCTGATGATTTTCTCAAATCTCAGCATCCAGAAGCGGGGGCATTTCTTGAATGTTTGCAAGTAGCTAAATTTGAATAATTTAGCAAAAATTTGATAATATAGTTTTAGTAACTAAGCTGATAATCAAACGATGCACAGTCTTTACGAGACAGACTTCTATGCTTGGACGCAAGAACAAGCCAAGTTACTTCGCAAGTGTCAGTGGAGTCAACTTGACTTGCCAAATTTAATTGAGGAGATTGAATCTTTGGGCAAACAGGAACGTCAAGAACTTAGAAATCGTTTGAGCATTTTGCTGGGACATTTGCTGAAGTGGCAATATCAGCCCCAGCAGCGGAGTCGTAGCTGGTTGTCTACAATTCGAGTGCAGCGGCGGGACACTCAGAGACTGATACAAGATAACCCAAGTCTGAAACCTTACTTGCAAGAAGCTTTCCAAGAAGCTTATCAAAACGGTAGAGATTTGGCAGTAGGAGAAACCGATTTGCCTCTCAAAACATTTCCTCAAAATTGCCTTTACAGCTTAGAGGAAATTTTGGACTCTCGCTTCTATCCTGGTGAACCAAGTCCTGAAATAGAAAATGATTTATAAGGTTGACAGCAATCAGCAAGAACCAATTACCTAATGATAATTTTTATCAACCGCTATGGCGCTGAGATAATTCAGCGCGCCAGTGAACACTTATATTTAGTAACTGTTGCAATTTTTATCGCTATTATTGTGGGGATGCCCCTGGGAATTTTAGCCACGAGAAAACCTAAATTGAAAA
The DNA here is from genome assembly GCF_036700325.1 of Microcoleus sp. Z1_B2. Lineage (NCBI taxonomy): Bacteria > Bacillati > Cyanobacteriota > Cyanophyceae > Oscillatoriales > Microcoleaceae > Microcoleus > Microcoleus sp. Z1_B2. The sequence goes on along the minus strand of NZ_JAUBOQ010000007.1, from coordinate 55,774 downwards.
AGCCAATTTTGGGATTTGCTAATATTATGCAAACAATTCCCAGTTTAGCTTTGTTTGGCTTGCTAATCCCGGTGCCGGTAGTGGGTGGAATAGGCGATCGCACGGCAATTATCGCCCTCACTCTGTATTCTTTACTGCCTATTATCCGCAATACTTATACTGGGATTGTCGGCGTCGATCCAGCGATTACGGAAGCGGGAAGAGGCATGGGGATGACTGATATGCAACTGTTATGGCAAGTGGAAATTCCCCTGGCGCTGGGCGTGATTCTGGCGGGGGTGCGAGTTGCTGCGGTAATTGCGATCGGACTCGCTACAATCGCCGCTGCAATTGGTGCCGGCGGCTTGGGGGTGTTTATTTTCCGGGGCGTTGCTACCGTCAACAATCAGTTACTTTTGGCTGGGGCAATTCCGGCCGCTTTAATGGCATTAGTTGCGGATTTTGGGCTGGGTTTGGTAGAAGCGCGCCTCTCGAAAAGTACCTTAAAAACTATTAATGAGGAGTAAAATCCTGACTACCTTCCGTCAGCGTTGTCACTCTCTGCGAACCAGAAGCATTCGCAGGATTCGCTATCAGATTGCGGATTTCATTTGAGCGTTCAATGTACTCTCGATCGCTCAAAACAGCTTGGCTTCCCTCCAGGGAAATAGCATCGGCCAAATCGATCCAAGAACGGCAACCGCCGTATTCAGGAGTGTAGGGAATTTCGCGGATTTCTGCAAGGCGATAAGCCCGCAGCAATAAAATATAAATTGGCTGAGTTTGTTTCCATTTCAGGCGATCGCTTACAAATTTTTCATTCCAAATATGGTACGGAAATAGCGCAGTAATTGCCGGTTCCCAAGCTACCAAAAAAACATCAGTAATCTCCGCCCAACTGCCAATTCTAATAACTTCAGGATGCCAACCAGATTCAACTTTCTGGACTTGATGTGCAAACTCCGGCTTTAATAAATCCGGCTGTTGGTGTTCAAAAGTTGGATACAGCAAAACCTGTTTTTCAGTGACATTGAACTGTCCTGCTTGCTCGCGAATTCCCCCCTTCCGCAACAGCACAATGGTTTGACCTTGTTCCAAAGCATTAACTGCTACATTCCATTCTTTCAGCGCCCTAGTAGTTGATTTCATGGGAATTTATTTGGGTTTTAACAATAGTAACAAAAATGGTTACTTTCAAGCAAGTACAGCCATTTCTTCCTGTTAAAATTGGCGTAGTCCTGACTATGCAGGACTACCCTTTATTGCTAAATTCTCACTGCAAAAGATGCTGCTAATTCCCGTTCTGGTTCCATACCAACTGTAGGCGGCATGGAACGATTTGCTACTTGCTCGATCAGTTGTAAATGTTGCGGCAGCATTTTAGCTAAACTGTAGCGTTCTAGGGCGGTTTGACGGGCTTTGATGCGAATGTCTGCCATGCGGGTAGGATGGTCTAAAACTTCATCAATACGATCGGCTACTTGTTTCGGTGAGAAGTAATCGACTAGCAAACCGTTTTCTCCGTCGCGGATAACTTCTCTGACTGGCCCTGTGTCGGAACCGATTACTAAACATCCGGTTGATAGAGATTCAATCATCGACCAAGATAGCACAAAAGGTCTGGTCAAATAAACGTGTACGTCGGATGCTTGAATTACTTTTAAATACAGTCCGTAAGGTAGGGGGCCGACAAAGTGAACTCGCGACAAATCGAGCGGCACTTTTTTGAGCATATAGTCTTTGTAAGACTCGCCGTTGGGTAAAGAACGACCGTAACAAACTCTTTCTGAACCAACGATTACTACGTGACAGTTGGGGCGGCGTTCTTGTACATAGGCGATCGACTCAATGAATTCGGGAAAACCCCGGTAAGGTTCCATTCCCCGCGATACGTAGGTGACAATTTCATCAACGCCAGACAAGTCTAAGTTAGGCAAAACCAGTTTAGCACCGGGGTCTGGTTTGAAGTAATCGGTATCTACGCCGTCGTGGAGTGTGGATAATTTTTGTTGTAATTCTGGGGGAAATTGCGATCGCTGCCAATAAGTGGGCGACAAACCCCAATCGCAAGAATATAAATCGATCAGAATCGGCGCATTTTTGATTCTAATTCTGGCCATATCGTCAACTGTTAAAGGTTCCGCTGGGTCGAAATCTGCGTCGGAACCAATCGCATGATAAAACCACTCGAAATAGCACAAAAGCGGCGTATTTGGAAAAGCTTCTTTGACAAACAATGTCGGCCCCCAACCGGAATGTCCGCAGATAATATCGGGTACGAAACCGTCTGCTTTGAGTTGTTCTGCCATTCTAAATACGGCTTGTCCGTAGATGACGGCACTTTCTAAAGGGCGGACGTATTGGTGAGTCTGCGCGTGGGGTTCTCGGCTGGGGGTAAATGCTGCTTTGCGAACGCCGGGAATGTTCCACTCTGGGCGCTCGTTTTTAGTGCCGAAAACAATTTGATTTTTGGGATCTGCGCCTAAAGCCGTGATAATGTGGCGGTATTGGGCGGGGAAGTTGGGATGGAGAAATAATGCTTTCATTGTCAGTTGTCTGTTGACTGTTGACTGTTGACTGTTGTCTGTTGTCTGTTGACTGTTGACTGATAACAATCTAAAATCTAAAATCGATTGACTGTTGACTGTTGACTGTTGACTGTTGACTGATAACAATCTAAAATCTAAAATCTAAAATCTAAAATCGATTGACTGTTGACTGTTGTTAGTTGGAATAAAATATTTTGAGGCGGCTAAAAAGCTTTGGTTTTATTCATTAGGGGTTGGCGCTTTGCAGATCCAGACGCAATCTCGCGGTACTGAAGATGTATTTTTCAGGATGATTTCATAGTTTAAATGATGGAGAAATTTTTCCATAATTGTATCAGTCATCACTGAAAATGCTGTGCCGTCTCGGTGCCCTAGCAAGTTTTTGTCCCACTCGCTGGCGAATTTTTGCCACCCTAATTCGCTAAAAATATTTGTGTGGTGAAACACGCAAATTCGATCGCCCCGCAGCAGTTTGGGAATTCGAGTCAGGTAGTTGAATATATCTACCGGCTCTACGTGTACCATTGTATCGTAACAAAAGCAGACATCCGCTGAACCTGGGGCGATGCCGTCTAATGTTAAACCGTCGAGTTTGACGTAAGAAACGCGATCGCACCCCAAGCGCGATCGGGCTGCTTGCAGCATTTGACTGGAAATGTCGGCACAAATTAGTCGATCGCAGTATTTCAGCAACAGCGAACCAGTTTTTCCCCCGCCGATACCAATTTCTAAAACCGTATGTTCTTTTTTGATGTACGGTGCAATAAATTGCTGTTCTATCAGCGCTTCGTATTCGGCTAAGGAGTTGGCGGCACCGGCAGCTTTACCTATCCATTCGTCGCCAATATAGGCAAGTTCGGCATTAGTTTTTTGCCACTGTTGGGCGTAACTGTCCCAGGCCCTTTCATAATCTACTCTTGGGCGATCGGTCATTTTATCATCGTTCATTTTTGATTATTTTATAGTATTGATGGCTCAATTTTCAATATGTTCCGCAATTCTTGGCAAATTATATTAAATCCTGCCAAAAGTCTACGAGGTGAGTTACTGCCCTTCACTGGGGGGGACGCTGGCACTGTAAAATGACTAATGACGGCTGAAATATGCTTCGCAAAAAATCTCTGCATAAGCTTGAGTCATTTCCTCAAAAGTATTAAGTGAATCCAAGACATATTTAGCGTTGTCAGCTAACTGCTGTCGCAAAGATTTATCCTCCAATAAACTAATCAAAGCTGCAACTAATTCGTCCGGGCGATCGGGCGTATAAAACAAACCATTAATTCCAGGCCGCACTTGTTCTTTAATCCCAAAAACTGGCGATGTAACAATTGGCAAATCGCAAGCCATCGCCTCCAAAATCACTCTTGGAAAACTTTCGACGCGAGAAGTGCAAACAAAAATATCAGCCGCTTTGTAATATTTTACCGTCTCCCCAGTTTCCGGGACTACTGTCACCCTTTGCCGCAACTCTGCTGGCAATTCCCCCACTAAATCGGCTAATTTATTGCTGTAAATACTGGGGCGATCGCCCACAATAAAACACCTAATTTTATTGTGCCATTTATCAGGTAAAAGTGAAAGTGCCTTAACTAAATCCTGCTGTCCTTTGCGTTCGCATACCGTTCCCAGCAGCAAAATTACCACATCTTCCGCCGCAACACCTAAAGTTTTTCTAGCTAATTCAGAATTATCCAAATTTTCCAATTTGCTTAAATCTAAGCCGTTGTGAATCACCGTAAAATTGTGGTGGCTGTTGAGAGGCAAATACCTGTCCCGCGTGGCATCCGCCACAAAAATAACTTTGTAAGGAAAGCGAAAACACTCTAAAGCTCTCGCCGCAATCTCCGAACCAAACCTGTTAAAATAAGTTTGCCAAGGTTCGCTTTCGTGCACGTTCCACACCACAGGAATTCCGAGTTGTCGCGCCGCATCAACTACAAAAAAGTTTTCTAAAGTATTGGCATAAATTGCATCTACTTTTAAACTGGCAATTTCTGTGCTAAAACTGCGGATAGCTTCATCATAAGCATCGCGCTGATAGATGTGTTCGAGAGGATTGTCGCGCACAATTACTTCAATTCCCTGCTGTTCGTAAGCTTGACGCAGGGGCCCGTCTGTGGTGCAAAGTACGATCGGCTTAACCACACCCTCAGCCGCCAATTTCACCGCGATTTCGTACTGATGCAGGGGCGCCCCAGTAAAATCCAGCGAATTGCTGCACATCAAAACTTTGATAGGATGAATCAAATTCTCTGCTTCTGCTTCCAACCAACCAGAATCACTAAATTTGCGTTCTTCCTTCTCGGTTACATCCGTTACATCCGTTACATCCGTTACATCCGTTACAAAATCCGTTGCCGAACCTTCTTCCTTCATAAAAACCCGTCGAGGTTGAATATGAAAATACTCATCTTCTAAAGACAAATGAGGACTGTAAAAACTGTCATTTTTGCCCGCATACTTACGCCTAAAAGCCGCCACTTCTTGAGGATTGTCGGTAAAACCCCTAGAAGTTCCTTCTTTGTGCAACAACTCCGCATCGGGACAATATACGCACCGATAACCCCGTTCTAACAATCGGTATCCGTAATCTACATCATTGTAAGCAACAGCAAAATTCTCCTCATCAAAACCGCCCAATTCTAAGAACAATTGACGTGGAGTAATCGTGCAAGCGGCTGTTACCGCAGAGTAATTTCGCGTTACCATCGCTTGAGAAAGATAGCCTCGATTATTCTTGTCCATCAGCTTAAAAGCGTGACCCGCCAAACCGTGATGCAGCCCGTGAATTACGCCCGCGTGCTGAATTCTGCCGTCGGGATATAACAGCCGCGCGCCGACTGCACCCACAGCGGGAATTTGAGCGTATCCCACCATTTGACTCAGCCAGCGGGGGTTAATTACTTCAGTATCGTTGTTCAAAAACAACACATATTCGCTGTCAACTTGTTCGACAGCGCGGTTGTTAATTGCTGCAAAACTAAACTTGCCCCCAGGATTTTTTATATGCAAAACTTGGCAATTTAATTGCTTTAAATATTCCAGAGTTTTCGGATCGTCGCTTTCGTTGTCGATAACGGCAACTTGATAATTTTTGTATGTTGTAGTTTCTAGAGAATCCAGACATGATTTCAGCAATTGGAGCTGATTTTTAGTAGGAATAATTACCGTTACTGACGGGCCGTTATCCGGGAAATCCTGGGCAAATATGCCCAAATTTTCTTTAATAGCCCATGCGTGCTGAGCGACATTGCCGTTAATTTGGCGGCGGTTTAGTGCGTCTTGAATGGCTTTTTGACCTGCGGAAAAACTGGCGGGTTTCGCGGCTCCAGATATGGCTGTAGAACCGGGTGCGGTTCGCCAGTGATACAGCACTAGCGGCAGGTGGGCGACGTGGCGAGAAATTTCGGTGGCTCTCAAGGCAAAATCGTAATCTTGCGAGCCTTCAAAACCGATTCGCAAACCGCCTATTTCTTCAAAAATGTGTCTTCTGACGGCGCACAAATGACCGAGATACATATAGGAAAGCAGCAGTTCCGGCGACCATTCCGGTTTGAATTGCGGGGCGAATCGGCGGCCTTTAGTGTCGATTTTGTCGTCGTCGGAATAGAGAAAATCTGTGGCTGGATGGGCGGCAAAATATAAGGCGACTTCGCCTAATGCGTCGGGAGTTAGTTCGTCGTCGTTGTCTAAAAACAGGATGATGTCGCCTGTTGCGAGGGCGGCGGCGCTGTTGGTTGCTGCGCTGATGTTGCCGTTTTCTGTACGAAATGTGATGCGGATACGATCGTCCTTTTGACCCCAGCTTTTCAAAGATTCAGCAACAGTTAAATCGGTGCTGCAATCGTCGGCAATGCAGAGTTCCCAGTTTGGATAAACTTGATTGATTACGCTGTCGATCGCACTTTCGAGAAAATCTATCTGCGGGTTGTAAACTGGCATTACTACCGAAATTTTTGGCAGGGGCTCCCGGCAGGATTTTAACCGAGAAATCAAATAATCGCGGGCGTGATCGTTCCACTGATTCACCTCCAGCCAAGCGTCATATCTATCAATAGGTTGAGGCACCACAAAACCCGCAGGTGGCAGTAATTCCCCCGGCGCAGTAAACTGTTTTTGCTGCCGATAAATCTTCCCCAACTGGCGGAGCACTTTCACAATTTCCCAGGGCAAGGGCACAATTCTCCCAAGACGCTGTTTTCTCTCCCTCGCCCGCTGCTGAATAGCGGCTGTAAACCTTGATAACTCCTCAAACTTATCTGCACTTCGCTGCCAGATATGGTAGCGCCGGACTGTCAATATTTTAGGCGCTTGAAAAGACAAAATTTCCCCGGTTTCTAACTCAGCTTGCAGAGAAACGTGCCATTCCCCTGGCGGCAAATCGACAAGGGCCTCAAAACCGCTTTCCGAACTGTTAACCCAGTCGGGGAACACTTCGCCGACATCTTTTCGCCGCAAACCGTAGGCGCATTCTACAGAAGTATCGCCACACAATAAGCTTAATTTAGCAATTTTGCGATCGTGGTGGCAGCACCAACCTGCAAACAAAATTTGACCCTGACGCTGTTCCCACACCACCGGTACATCTAACGATGCTTGAATCGTTGAAACTAACAACGGATAAGCTGCCAACAAATGCCATTTACCTCGCTCATCTTGCGCTTCCAGTAGCACTTCGTGCCGTCCCGCAGGCGCTTCCAATTCAATTGTAAAACCTGAGTTCTTCGCAGCCGGAATATGAGAGTGTGCTAGCGCTATATCACTTCTATCTAGGCCGTAAACGCCCGCAAAACTCTGGTCTTTAATTCGGGCGCGGACTGCTGTAGTCTCTCTTTTTTGGTTAAAAACCCAGCCCACAATTAGCAGCTTGGAATCACAAACTTGCCAAGTAGTTGGTCGATCTAAGGAAAAAATAAATTTAGGGAACAAGTCGCGGATTTGGCGCTGAACTTCCCACAACTTTTCTCTCAGTTGCCACCCTAGTGAAGACTTGATGATAGCAAGTTCTGCCCGAAACTTTTCATTTTCCAGGCGGGAGTGTTCTAATTTTTCCTGAGTATCCTTTAATCTTTCCTGATTTTGACTTTGTGCTGTTTCTAACTGAATTAACTCAGCTAACTTTTGCTGCAATATAAATTCAGTTTCTTCAAATTGTACCTGAGTTTGCCCTAAGTCTGCTTCTAATTCTAATACTTTTGCTAAAGCTGTTTGAAATTGCGATTCTTTGCCGGCAAGCTGTACCTGAGTTTGTCCTAATTCTGTTTCTAATCCGAGGAGTTTTGCTAAAGCTTCTTGAAATTGCGATTCTTTGCCGGCAAGCTGTACCTGAGTTTCCCCTAAGTCTGCTTCTAATTTTAAGACTTTTGCTAAAGCTTCTTGAAATTGCGATTCTTTGCCGGCAAGCTGTACCTGAGTTTGTCCTAATTCTGTTTCTAATCCGAGGAGTTTTGCTA